>JBAZMN010000018.1:0-11441 GCA_041649735.1 Opitutaceae bacterium
GCAGAAGCTGACAGCCATGGGGCAGATTTCCACCTGACCTGCCGTCCGGCGTCCGGCATGAATTCCTAATCCGGTCGCAGCCGCTTGATCGCAGCAAACTGTTTGGACGAAAGCAGGCGCCGGGGCACGCGCCGTTCCGCCTCGGCCATCAGGGTGTCCCAGTCGGCATCGGTGGGCGGGCCGTAGGGTTCCCACGGCTGATGGTGCCCTTGCTTGCGCGTCCAGGCGACATTGCCGCCGAAAATTGTGACCCGGATCTGAAACCGGCGGCCCCCGGCATCACGGCTCCACCAGCCGAATTCCATGCTCATGGTGCGAAAATGCTTCCGGCCGGGCGAAAGCAGGCGCCGCGATCGGGGGCACGCAACTCGCGGAATCGCCGCAAGGCGCCTGAGACGACGGACGGGTGATTTTTGACGGCCACAGTCGATCAGCACAGACCAAGTTTCGCCGCACAACAATGTTTTAGAGCGATTTAAACTGAAGTGTAGCCACGAGCGAGACATAGATCACACAGGAAAAAGTCTTAATGAATTGGCTATGTGCTCCTTGAGTTCTTTGGTGGCTAAAGATCGAGTTCAGAATTTGGCCACGACTTTACTTAAGACGTTCTCGCTTCGTCCGGATTCCCGGCCAGGGCCGGCGCCGCCGCAATCCTCGAGGAAAGACGCGGCCGCTATTGTCTTGCTGGCCGCCCCGGCCGCTTCTCAACTGGCCCCATGGCCTGCTTCGGAGCTCTCGCCCAGGTGCGCGCCCGGTGCGCCCGGCTTCCGGAATTTCACATGGCGTTCGCCTACGCCACGGAAGCGCTGATACCGGGCTCGATTGCCCATCGACGCATCACCGCCCTCGCGGAGGGCTCGACCCATCGCCAGGAACTCGCCGGCGGCGCCTATGCGGTGGAAATGGCCTATCAGTCGAAGCTCCGGCCGGAGGGTTTTTTCGAAACACACCGCAAATATATCGACGTGCAGGTGATCGTCGCGGGCGAGGAATTGATGGAAGTGACCGCCGCCGCCGGGCTCGCTGTCACCCAGGGGTACGATGAGAAAAAGGATTTCATCAAGTACGCCGACACCGGGATGGCCTCGGTTTTGCGGATGAAGTCCGGCGATGCGGCCGTGTTCTGGCCGGAGGATGCCCACATGCCCGCGCTGGCGGTGCAGCAGCCCGTGCTCATTCGCAAAACCGTCATCAAGGTGCCGGTGAATCCTTGAGGCCGGCTCCCTCCCGCGAAGCCGCGCCGGGGCATCAGGACTTCAGCAGTTGCCGCGCGAGAAACGCCGTCTGCAGCGCCGTCAATTCCTGGAGGCCCTTCTGGGCGAGCACGAGCAGACTCTGGAGTTGTTCGTGGGAGAACGTCGCCTCCTCGCCCGTACCCTGCACCTCAACAAACTGTCCGCCGCCGGTCATGACCACGTTGAAATCAACCTCGGCATCGCGGTCCTCGACGTAGGCGAGGTCGAGCAGCCCTTCCCCCTCGATCAGACCCACGCTGACGGCCGCGACGGAGTCGGCCAGGGGACTCTCCGCGATTTTCCTTTCATCGAGCAGCTTCTGGATCGCGAGGCGGGCGGCGAGGTAGGCGCCGGTGATGGAGGCGGTGCGGGTGCCGCCGTCGGCCTGCAGCACGTCGCAGTCGATCCACAGCGTATTTTCCCCGAGTTTGCGCAGATCAAGCACGGCACGGAGCGAGCGGCCGATCAGGCGCTGGATCTCGACGGTGCGGCCGTCGATCTTCCCCCGGGTGATGTCGCGCGGCTTCCGGTCGAGCGTGCTGTAGGGGAGCATCGAGTATTCGGCGGTCAGCCAGCCGCCGGGCACGCCCTGCTGCTTCATCCAGGTGGGCACCTTGGACTCGATCGTCGCGGCGCAGATGACCTGCGTGCAGCCAAAGCGGACCAGCACGGAACCGGCGGCATAGGGCGCGGGACCGGCTTCAAAGATTACGGAACGCAGCTGGTCGGCGCGGCGGCCATCGGCACGGGGGAGAGACATGAGGAGAAATTCGTCGGGTGAAAAGGGTGGATCGGCGCCATCAGGCGGATGTGCCGCGATGCGGTTCCTCGCGGGGATAGGGGGAGACAACGAGCTTGAGCGGTTTTTTGCTTTCCCCGTCCGGCGATTCGGCCATGTGGGCGATGAGGCGTTCGTTGAAATCCTTCGCCGGATCGTGGCCCATGCGTTTGAGCGCCTGCACCATGGCCGCCACCTCGACCAGGCGCGCGATGTCGCGGCCCGGCCGCACGAACAGTTCGATGTGCGTCAACTTGATGCCGAGGATCTCGTAATGGTTTTCCTCAAGGCCGGTGCGCTCCTCGGAGGCCTCGGGGGTCCATTCCCGCAGGCTGACCACCATGTCGATGCGCTTCTCCAGCCGGACGCTCTTGATGCCGAACATTTCGGCGATGTTGATGATGCCGATGCCGCGGCACTCCATGTAGCCGCGGGTGAGGGGGCGGCTGCTGGCCATGAGTTCGCGCTCGTCGAGCAGCTTGATCACCGTGATGTCGTCGGACACGAGGCTGTGTCCCCGTTCGATCAGGGCGAGCGCACACTCGGATTTGCCCACGCCGCTGTCGCCGCGGATGATCACGCCCACGCCCTTGATGTCGACGGTGGTGCCGTGTTCGATGGTGGAGGGGGCAAACTCGTTGTCGACGAAGAGCGTGGCCGTGTTCACGAAATTCATCGTGATCATCGGGGTGCGAAACACGGGCAGATGCCGCTCCTGCGCCACCTCCAGCATCGACTTCGGAAAGTTGTAGTTCCGGGTGAGAATGAGGCAGGGGATGTGACGGTCAGCCATGCCGTTCAGGACGTCGCGCTGGGCCTTGCTGCTGAGCGTGCGCAGAAACGTCATTTCGGCGGCGCCGAGCACCTGGATCCGCTTGTTGGCAAAATACTTGAAGAAACCGGTCAAGGCGAGGGCCGGGCGGTTGATGGCGGGCTCGCGAATCAGGCGGTGCAGGCCGTCGCGGCCGCAGACGAGCTCCAGCTTGAGCCGGGAGCCGTAGGTTTCAAAGAAATGGGCGACGGAGATGCCGTGGATGGCTTTGGGCATGGGACGGGAGGAGCCGGAGGGCATGCGGTGACGGATGGCTGATAGCGGATGGCGGGGCCCGGCGCCAGCCTAGAGGTTGAAGTCCTTGCCGAGGTAGAACTCCCGGGCCTTGGCGTCGTTGATCAGGTACTCCCGCGGACCCTCGGCGATGACCCGGCCTTCGTGGATGATGTAGCCGCGATCCACGATGTTGAGGGTCTCGCGGACATTGTGGTCGGTGATGAGCACGCCGATGCCGCGCTCCTTGAGCTGGAGGACGATCTTCTGCACGTCGGCCACGGCGATCGGATCGATGCCGCTGAACGGCTCGTCCATGAGGAGAAAGCGCGGAGTGGTGACCAGCGCGCGGGCGATCTCGAGCCGGCGCCGCTCGCCGCCGGAGAGCGTGTAGGCCCGCTGTTTCGCCAGATGGAAGAGCCCGAGCTCGTCGAGATGGCGGCGGACGCAGGCGGGGCGGTCGCGGCGGGCGACGGGCAGCGTCTCGACGATCGCGAGGATGTTTTCCTCGACGGTGAGCTTGCGGAAGACCGAGGCCTCCTGCGGCAGGTAGCCGACGCCCAGGCGCGCCCGCTGGTGCATGCGCAGGCGGGTGGCCTCGGCCCCGTTGATGAACACCCGGCCGCGCGTCACCGGCACGAGGCCGACGATCATGTAGAAGGTGGTGGTCTTGCCGGCGCCGTTGCGGCCGAGCAGCCCGACCACCTCGCCGGCCTTGACGCGGAGATTGATGCCGTTGACCACCGCGCGCTGGCCGAAGACCTTCACCAGGCCTTCCGTGCGGATGAAAGCGCCGTTTTCCGGCGGGGCGGCGGGCCCGGGACTGGATGCGGTGCCCATGCTCAGGGTTGTTTGGCCGGTTCGGCCGGCGGCTGGTTTTTGTCGAAACCCAGGTCCTTGAGCGGCGGCAGGGTGAGGCGGACGTTGGTGCCATGGACCCGGCGGTCGCCCCGATAGAGGATCAGCGGCTCGCCCGTGGCCGTCGAATTGTTGCCCCGGTCGACCACCATGGGCCGGCCGGAAAGGGTGATCCGGTCCTCGCCCGGCAGCACCTCGGCGCGCTCGCAGGTGGCCTCGCGGTCACCCTGGACAATGCGCACCTTGCCGGTGGCGATGAGCGACTTGAACCGGTCCTGCCGCCCGACGGTATCCTGCCGGTCTCCGCTGCGCAGGGAGACGACGTCGAGGCGGTCGCAGGTGATGCGGATGTTGTTGCCGGTGACGGTGACGTTGCCGGTGAAAACCGAGACGGTCTGGGTGTCGGAGCTCTGGATTTCGCAGGCGGCGGCTTCGATGACCGTCGCCGGCGCAGCCTCCTCGCCGGCGCGCACGGGCAGCCAGAGGGCGGCGATCAGCAGACAGGGCAGGGCGGCACGGCGGCAGGGTGTCATCGGAGAATATCCCGCAACGGGGAATGGAAAACTACGCGCACGCTTTTGCGGATGGAAACCTTTTTCTGCCGGTGGTCGTACAACCAGTCCTCGCCGGTGGCCTCGAAATCCTCGCAGATGAGCCGGACCAGGCCGGGACCGCGCACCTGGCTGTCGTTGATGAGCGCGGTGGCCGCCGGGCTGAGGAAGACCGACTCCACGCGGTTGGTGGCATCGCCGGTGAAGACTGTGAGATTGAGGTTCTTCACTTCAAGCTGGTTCGCGTTGACGTAAAGCCCTTCGGAGCCGCGCAGGAGCCAGGAGCGGTTGCCCTCCCTGGTGAAGGTGGGCACGCTGAAGTTGATCACCGGGGCGGCGGGGCTGAGCGCGGTCGCGCGTTCGTCGTCCCCGGAAAGACGGCCAGCCCCGGCCGCCAGGCCGAGGATGCAGAACACCGGGAGCGCGTGGCGCAGGAAAGACACGGCAGGGGTTAGATCGGCCGGCGGAGGATCTGTTCACACACTTCGCGCACCGCGCCGTGGCCCGCGGCCCGCGCTGTGACATAATCCGCCGCGGCCACGGCGGCGGGCATGGCCTCCGGCACGGTGGCGCCGATGCCGGCCCAGGCCAGCGCCGGCGCATCGATGTCGTCGTCGCCCATGTAGCACACCGCTCCGGCCTGGAGGCCGAGCCGGCCGGTCAGTTCCTGAAGCGCGGCGAGCTTGTCGGTGCGGCCCTGGATGAGATGGGGGATCCTCAGTTCGGCAGCGCGGACGGCCGTGGCCGGAGACGGCCGGCCGGAAATCCAGGCGAGCGCGATGCCGGCCTCGCGGCAGCGCACGAGCCCCATGCCGTCGAGGATGGAGAAGATCTTTGCCTCGCTGCCATCGGAGTGGATCGTCACGGTCCCGTCGGTGAGAATGCCGTCGACGTCCATGGCGAAGAGCCGGATCCGCGCCCAGGCGGCACGGGGGACGCCGGATCGCGCCGGCCGGCGACCGGAAGGGGATGACTGCGGGCGGAGGCGTTTTGATTTCAAGCGGAGCCAAGCAAACAGAGGTCGGACGGAAATCGCCAATCCGAAATCCGCCCCCGGTTCAGCCCAGCCAGCGGGCGATGGCGTCGATCACCTTCTCCCGGGTGGGGCGGAAGGCGGTTTCCAGCTCGGGGGCGAAGGGCACCGGCAGGTCGAGCGCGCCCAGGCGCAGCGGCGGCGCTTCGAGCGAAAAGAAGAGCTCCTCGGTGAGCCGGGCCACAAGCTCGGCGCCGAAGCCGTGAGTGCGCCGGCCCTCGTGGAGCACGATGAGCCGGTGGGTGCGCGCCAGCGATTCCCGGATGGCGTCGAGCCGGAGCGGCGACAGGCCCCGCAGGTCCCAGAGTTCGAACCCGCGTTCGTATTCGGTGGCGAAATAGTCGCAGACCTCGCCGGCGAGGTGCACCATCTCGCCGTAGGTCACCAAGGTGGCAAAGTCCCCCGGCCGGACGCAGCGGGGGTTCCAGACGTCGCGGTAGTGCGGGTCCCATGCGACCGGCTGCTTGCCGCGCCGGTAGAGGCCCTTGTGCTCAAACAGCAGGACGGGATTGTCGTCTTCGAAGGCGGCCAGCAGGGCGTTGAAGGCGTCCTGCGGGTTGCTGGGGTAGAGCGCCTTGAGGCCGGGCATGGAGAGATAGAGTGACTCCAGCTCCTCCGAGTGGAATGAGCCGAAGGTCAGGCCGCCGCCGCACGGCAGGCGCAGCACCAGCGGCACCTTTGCCCCCGAACGGAAATGGTAGGTGGCGGCGTTGAGCACGATCTGGGTCATGGCCTCGGTGGAGAAGTCGGCGAACTGGAACTCCTCGATCGGCCGGTGGCCGTTGAGCGCGAGGCCGATGGCGTAGCCGGTGCAGCCGCTTTCGGCGAGGGGCAGGTTCATCACCCGCGGGCGGCCGAAGTCCTTGAGCAGGTCCTCGGTGACCTTGAACGCGCCGCCGTAGGTGGCGATGTCCTGGCCGAGCACGAGGGATTCGGGGCGTTCGGCGAGGATCTTGCGCAACGCGCGGTTGAGCGCCTGCGCCTGGGTGAGCACTTCGGTTTTTGGTTTTGCGTTTTGGGTTTTGGGCTTTGAGTCCAGCGCCGGCACCCAGGGCCGCGGCGGCGCGGGCGGCGCGAACAGATCGGCCTCCATGCCCGCGGGGTCGGGACGCGGCTGGGCGATCGCCACCTTGAGACACTCCTCGACAAACGCAGCGATCCCGGCGTCGATCGCCCCGAGTTTGGCGCCATGGCCCTCCGTGGCGAGGCGGGCGCGCAGCTTCGGCAGCGGATCGGCCGCAAACATGGCTTCGGCCTCGCCCGGCTTCAGGTAATCGCAGGTGTCGTAGGCCGCGTGGCCGCGCAGGCGCAGCGTGTTCGCCTCGATCAGCAGCGGCCGGCCGGTCCGGTGGACCTGGTCGATCGCGGCGGCAAACGCACGAAGCGTGGCGGCGACGTCCGCGGTGCAGTCGAGGGCGCGGCCCTCGATGCCGTAGCCGGCGGCCCGGCGCCAGAGTTCAACCCCCGCGCCGTACTGCTCGCTGACCGGCGTCGAGTAGGCGTAGCGGTTGTTCTCGATGACGAACAGCACCGGCAGGTTGAGCAGCGAGGCGAGATTGAGCGACTCGTGCACGTCGCCCGTGCTGCTGGAACCGTCGCCGATGAACGCGAAGCCCATCGCCGGCCGGCCGAGGCGGCGCTGCGAGTCGGTGGCGCCGACGACGTTCGACACCATGGCCCCGAGATGGCTGATCATCGGCAGCGAACGGTTTTTCGGGTCGCCGTGGTGGACGTTGCCTTCGCGCGCCCGGGTGGGGCTGGCGGCGTTGGCGAAATACTGGTTGAGATGATCGACGAGGTGGCCGCTCCAGAGGAGATGCCCACCGAGGCCGCGATGCGTGAGGGAGATGACGTCGACCGCCTTGTCGGCCAGGAGGACGAGCGGGACGATCAGCCCCTCGTTGCCCTGGCCGCCGGTGACCGTGCCGCGGATGAGTCCCTGCCGGAAGAGCTCAAGGATGCGATTGTCCGCCGTGCGGGCGAGCTGCATCCACGCGTAAGTGCGGAGGAGGGCACCGGGCAAGTCGCGGTCAAGATCCGCGGGCCGCAAATCGTGTTCCGCCAGAATCGCGGGAGGTTTGGGATAAACCATGCTGGGCCCCGACGGTGGCAACCGGCCGGGCCGCGTGCAAGCCCACACCTGCGGCAGGCTTTGACTCTTCCGACCTTTTTCTTTTTCCTGCAGGGCGTCATCCCGGTCGTGCGCCAGGGTCCCGCTTCATCCGGGCGGCCGCCGGCCGGAGACCGCCTCCCGTGCCCGCCAAGCCCCGCAAACTCCCGCCCCAGCCGCTTACCCCGGAAGATTGGCCCCGGCTCGTCCGGGCCGGCAGCCGCGTGTTCATCGGTTCCTACGCCGCCGTCCCGACGGCGCTCATCAACGGCCTGCTCGCCCAGGCGCCGCAGCTCTCCGACCTGGAATTCGTCCATGTCCTCACGCTCGGCGACGCGCCCTGGGTCGCCGAGCGGTACGCCGCCAGCCTCAACGCCACGTCCTTTTTTCTCGGTCCGGGCATGCGCGAGGCGGTCGAGGCCGGACGCGCGGATTACACGCCGTCGTTCTTCTTCGAAATCCCGTCGCTCTTTCGCGATCGCGTCATCCCGCTCGACGTGGCGCTCGTGCAGGTGACCCCGCCCGACCGGGGCGGTTTCTGCTCGCTCGGCGTCTCCTGCGATGTCACCCGCGCCGCGGTCGACGCCGCCCACGTGGTCATCGCCCAGGTCAATCCCCGGCTGCCGCGGACGCGGGGTGACACGAAGCTCGCATGGAAGCGGGTGGACGCGTTTCTCGAGGCCGACACCCCGCTGCCCGAGATCCCGCCGGCCGCCGTCGACGAGACCAGCGCTCGCATCGCCGGCTACGTGGCCTTGCTGGTCGAGGACGAATGCACCCTGCGCATCGGCTCGACCGTGTGCACGGAAGCCGTGGCCGGCGCGCTGAAGGAGCGCAAGAATCTCGGCATCCACACCGACCGCTTGGGTGACGGCCTGTTCGAGCTCGTCGAGGCCGGCGCCGTGACCAACCGGAAAAAAGGGCTGCACGACGGTAAAATCGTCGCTTCGTATGCCGTCGGCACCCGCCGGCTCTACGACTGGCTGCACGGCAACCGGCAGGTGCAGTTTCTTCCCTTCGACTATGTGAACCATCCGGCGGTGATTGCCAAAAACCGCCGCATGGTCGCGATCGCGGGTGCGCAGCAGGTCGACCTCACCGGCCAGGTTGCCAACGATTCGGTTGGCCCCCATTTCGCCAGCGGGTTCGGCGGGCAGACGGACTTTCTCCGCGGAGCGGCCCTCTGTCCCGGCGGCCGGCCGATCGTCGCCCTGCCCAGCACCACGCCCGACGGGGCCTCGCGGATCGTCGCCCACCTCGTGCCGGGCTCGGGCGTCGTGGCCTCGCGGGGCGACGTGCACTACGTGGTCACCGAGTACGGCATCGCGACGCTGCGCGGACGCAGCATTCGCGAACGCGCCCTCGAGCTGGTGCAGATCGCGCACCCCGACCACCGGGCCGACCTCCTCGCGATTGCGAAGGCGCGCCAGTGGGTGCCCGTTTACGAAAAACTGCCGCCGACGGTGGTGGCCGGGGTGAGCGGGATCGCCGCGGAGCGGATCACCCTGCACGGCGAGCCGTTCGTCCTTTGCCCCCTACAGTCCTCTGACGAGCGCCGCCTGCAGGAATTTTTCTATTCGCATACCGCCGAGACCATCCAGTCGCGCTACGGCTACATGATCAGCCGGATGAGCCGGGAGCGCGCGTACGACCTCGTCAACGTCGACCAGACGAAGGATCTCGCCCTCGCGATCTTCGAGGTGCAGGGACCGCGCCGGGTCATCCACGCCGTCGGCCGCTACTATCTTGATGCCGGCGGCAAAAGCGCCGAGGTCGCGTTCGTGACCCGGGAGACGAAGCGTCACTACGGCATGGCGCGCACCTTGTTCGAGCGGATGCGGGCCATCGCGAAGAAACGCGGACTCGCCTCGTTGCACGCCCAGGTCCTGCCGGCGAATGTGGCGATGCTCGACCTCTTCCGGAGTTATCCGCATAAGATCGCCGCCATTCCCGACGGCAACGCCGTCAAGGTCACGATGCCGCTCTGACCCGCGGCGGGCGTCCGCGGGCGTTGGTGGGAGAATCCGCCTCCCGCGCAAAAAAGCTCGTTAAATCGGGCCGGCAGCGGGAGTGATGGGGTGACGGATGACTGACACGACCCAAACCGCAACGCGCGATCTGCATGAGGATTTCCGGCGGCTATATGCGCGCCACGAACCGGAGCTGCGGGCCTTCGTGCGGGCGTGCCTGCCGCGCGCGGGGGATGTGGACGAGGTGCTGCAGGCCGTCAGCCTCGTGGCGTGGAAGAAATTGGCCTCACTGGAGGACGCGGAGCAGTTTCCGCGGTGGGCCTGCCTCATTGCGCGGTATGAGGTGCTGAAGTTCCGCCGGACGAAAGCGCGCGACCGCCTCGTGCTGGACGAGGACATTGTTGCGACGCTGGCGGAGGAGGGGGTGGAGGAAATGCCGGTGCGCAAGCGCCAGCTCGATGCGCTCGAACTCTGCCTGGAAAAACTGCCCTCCGCGCGCCGCCAGCTGGCGGTGACCGCCTATGCGCCGGGGACTTCCATCCGCGAACTGGCGGCGGGTTTGGGCCGCTCGGAAGGCTCCCTTTATCAATTGCTCGCGCGCATCCGGCAGGAACTCCTGCGGTGCGTCGAGCGCACGCTGGCGGAGGAGACATAGTGGCCATGAACCAGGACGAACTCGATCTGCTCCACGGCTATCTCGACGGCACGATTTCCGACGCGGATTTTGCGAGACTGCAGACGCTGCTGCGCGCGAGCGCCGGGACGCGACGGACGCTGCGCGGGCTGGCCACGGTGGACGCGAAGCTGCAGGGTCTCGGGGCGCTGCAACCGGCGGCGGCCGGACGGCGGGTGCGACCGGCCGGGTCCCCCCCGCCGGTGCGGCCGCGTTATGGCTGGCTCGGCTGGGGCTCCCTGGCCGCGGCCGGCGCCGTGCTCGGGTGGTATTGGCTGCTGTCCGTCCCCCGCCACTCCTCGCCGCGGCGGCCCGACCTCGCCGCCGCTTTCACCGCCACGCACGCGGCCATCAGCCGGCTGGCGGTGGAAGTGTCCCCGGCGGTTCCGGCCTGGGCATCGCCCACCGCCCCGCTGCTCGATCAACCGCGTCTGCCGCAGCCGGTCCCGGCTTTCCTCCCTCCGGCTTCACCCTCCCACTCATCATGAAAATCAAACTCCTCGCCTGTCTGGCCGTCTTCATTCCGCTGGGTCAGCTTTTTGCCGCGGACAACCCTCCCCCGGCCGCCGACCCGTTCGCCGGGGCGTTTTTTCCCCCCGAACTGGTGCTGCTCGCGCGGGACCGGATCGGCCTCACCCCGGAGCAGCAGGCGGCTTTTCGGGCCCGCCTGGAGCAGGCGCAACCGCGTTCGGAGGAATTGCGGGCGAAGCTGGAGCACGAGACCGCCGCGCTGGCGGCGCTGGCGAAGCCGGAGCGGGTGGATGAGCGCGCGCTCGCGGCGCAACTCGACCGGGTGCTCGACGCCGAGCGCGAGTTGAAGCAACTGCACGTCGGGCTGCTGGCCGCGATCAAGAACCTGCTGACGCCGGAACAGCAGGGCCGGCTGCGCGAGCTGGCGAAGGATGGCGGCGCGTCGCTGGCGGAGGAAACCCGCCGGCGCATCACCGCGAAGGTCGAGCGGGTGAAGGCGGCCGCCCAAAAACTGGCCGCAGGCGGCGGCGATCCCGCGCCCATCGCCCGGACGATGGAGACGAAGGTCCGGCCGCTGCTCGAGGGCGGCAAGCCCATCGAGGCGGAGGCCGAGCTGGACCGGCTGCTCGAAAGCACCGAGCCGAAGGCGAAATAAGCGTGCTCGCGCCCGGTTGCCATGGTGGGTGGGACTGGATCGCCATGGAGCGCTCTGCA
>JBAZMN010000019.1:0-11132 GCA_041649735.1 Opitutaceae bacterium
TGCCTCTGACCGCTTTGGTGTAACGATCGTTACATCAAAGCGGTCGGAGCAACCGCCGACGCACCGGTGAACAGCGCGCGGTGACAACCCCGGCTTTACGCCGCCCGGTTTCCGGTTCACAACACGGCCATTCCCAACGTGTCCATGCCCGATCAACCGTCATCTCCCTTCAGCCGGGCCGCCCGGGAACTCATCGGCGACTTCCGGGGTGTGCCGCTGGATGAGCCGCGCAAAATGACGCGCCGTCCGACGAAAGCGATGGCGCCGTTGATCGAGGAGCTGCTCGTCAAATACCAGATCGGCCGCCACTCCTGCGAGCAGACCATCCGTGACCACTGGGCGGAGATGGTCGGCGCGGCCAACGCCGCCTATTCGCACCCAGTCCGCCTCGACCGGGGCAACTCTCTCCTCGTGCTCGTCTCCCACGGAGTGGTTCGCAACGAGCTTTTCCTGCACCGGATCTCGATCTTGGAGAAGATCCAAAAGCTGCCAGGCTGCGATCACGTGCGGGCCCTCAACCTGCGGGCGGGCTGATTTTTTACCGCCCTCAGCCCGCCGGACTTATCATAGCCGATGGTTGGCGAGCAAATGCGACGCTGACAGACTCCGACGAACGGCAAGCGGTAAAAAATTACACTTGCGCCGACCCACTGCCTCCCGAATAGTGAGCCCTTGCGTTAGTGGCAGGCCGTCGGTTGCGGACTGCCACCATGACTGGCCCCGACTTGTCGGGGTTGGAACGGTATCACCGGCCTGCGGCCCGTTGCCAAAGGCGGGTGATGCGGAGCCCTCCGGTTCCCAACAGTCGTGTAACCCACACCAGACCATGTCGATAGCCAAATCCGAAATCATCACCCAATATAAAGTACACGAGAAGGACACCGGCTCCTGCGACGTCCAGATCGCCCTGCTTACCGCCCGGATCAATCATCTGACCGAGCACCTGCGGGGGCATCGCAAGGACTTCCACAGCCGCCGCGGCCTTCTCCAGATGGCCAGCCGCCGGCGCAAGCTTCTGGATTACCTGAAGCGGCACGACCTGGCCAAGTACAACGACTTGCTGCAGCGTCTCAACCTGCGCAAGTAACCAGTTTCCTCGACGGGCGGGCCGATCCGCGGGCCGCCCGTCGTCGTTTCCGACCCTCGCCTTTAGATACGGGACATTTCCGCTTGGAGCTTCAAAGGTGGGGCGCGTTATCCCTAACGCGCCGCGGCGGATTAAGGATAATCCGCCCTACCCGAGGATCCAAACCGAAATCTCTCGCGTCGGGGATGAGGGAGCGCAAGCCGGTTAAAAAACGTTGAGATCCCTGCGCCGGGAGCGGCTGAGCCGCACGGCGCGAATCCAATCCCTGCCCACGGCATCAGCCACGCACCCTGCTGGACTGCAGAGCGCCGGCGGTGCCCGCCGCAGGACCAACCCAGACCATGAATCAGAAACATACCATCACTGTTCCCGAACTCGGCATCCAGTTCGCAACCGGCACCCTCGCCAAGTTCGCCAACGGCGCCGTCACCGTCACCGTCGGCGAAACCACTGTCTTTGTCTCCGCCACGGTCGCCTCGACCCTCCGGCCCGGCCAGGACTTTTTCCCGCTCACCGTCGATTACCGCGAAAAGTACGCCGCGGCCGGCCGCTTCCCCGGCGGCTTCTTCAAGCGCGAAGGACGCCCGTCCGAGAAGGAAATCCTCACCTCGCGCCTGTGCGACCGTCCGTGCCGCCCGCTCTTCCCGAGCGGCTTTCTCAACGAGGTGCAGATCCTCGGCATCCTGCTCTCCGCCGACCAGGCGCATGAGTCCGACATCTCCATGGTCAACGGCGCCAGCGCCGCCCTGGCCATCTCTGACATTCCGTGGGACGGCCCGATCGCCGCGCTCCGCATCGGCCAGATCGACGGCCAGTTCGTGGCCAACCCGACCATCGAGCAGATGTTCTCCTCCAGCCTCGACCTGATCTACGTCGGCAACGAGAAGGACATGCTGATGATCGAGGGCTCGGCCGACCAGCTGCCCGAGGCCCGCTTCATCGAGGCGCTGGAGTTCGCCCATCAGGCGATCCAGCCCATCATCAAGGCCATCAAGGAGCTCGTCGCGGTCGCCGGCAAGACGAAGGCCACCTTCCCGCTCGTCGCCGCCAAACCCGAGGCCCGCGCCATCATCGAGCGCGTCGCCGGTCCCAAGATGACCGACGCCATCTTCGGCAAGGAGAAACAGGTCCGCCAGGCCA
The DNA here is from genome assembly GCA_041649735.1 of Opitutaceae bacterium. GTDB lineage: Bacteria > Verrucomicrobiota > Verrucomicrobiia > Opitutales > Opitutaceae > Fen-1467. The sequence continues at coordinate 2,228 of JBAZMN010000019.1, forward strand.
ACGTCGAGGCGCTCAAGGAGGAGGCCCGGGCCGCGCTGCTCGCCGAGCTCGGCGAGGGCAAGTTCGAGGATCACGACCTCGCCATCGTCTTCGAGGATCTCCAGTACAAGGCCTACCGCCATTCCGTCCTCGAGAAGGGCGTGCGGGCCGACGGCCGCGACGCCACGTCGCTCCGTCCGATCTCGTGCGAGGTCGGCGTGCTGCCCCGCGTGCACGGTTCCGGGCTGTTCCAGCGCGGCGACACCCAGGGCCTCGTCCTCACGACGCTTGGGCCGACCAAGGAGGCGCAGGAGCTCGACGCCCTCACCGGCGGCGCCAAGTCCAAGAGCTTCATCCTCCACTACAACTTTCCGCCGTTCTCGGTCGGTGAAACCGGCCGCACCACCGGCCCCGGCCGCCGCGAGATCGGCCACGGCGCGCTGGCCGAGCGCTCGCTGCTGCCCGTCGTGCCGCCCGAGGACGTGTTTCCCTACTCCATCCGCATCACCTCCGAGATCATGGCCTCCAACGGCTCGACCTCGATGGCCTCGATTTGCGGCGGCTGTCTCTCGCTGATGGATGCCGGCGTGCCCATCGTCGCGCCGGTCGCGGGCATCTCCTGCGGCCTCATCACCGAGAACGACGCGGCCGGCGCCATCTCCCGCTGGGTCACCATCACCGACATCCTCGGCGAGGAGGACCACTTCGGCGACATGGACTTCAAGCTCGCCGGCACCACCGAGGGCATCACGGGCTTCCAGCTCGACCTCAAGATCAACGGCCTCCCGATCGAGATCGCCAAGAAGGCCATCTTCCAGGCCCGCGACGCCCGGATCGACATCCTCCGCAAGATGCTCGCCGCCATCCCCGAGCCGCGCAAGCAGCTCAGCCAGTACGCGCCGCGCATCCAGACCATCCAGATCGACCCCGAGAAGATCGGCCTGCTCATCGGCCCCGGCGGCAAGACCATCCGCCGCATCACCGAGACCACGGGTGCGCAGATCGACATCGCCGAGGACGACTCCGGCAAGGTCTACATCTATTCGAACAACGCCGACGCCATGGCCCGCGCCGTGCAGGAGATCGACGCGATCTGCGGCGGCGGCTCCCAGATCGAGATGGGCAAGCTCTACCAGGGCCGCGTGACCGGCACCAAGGAGTTCGGCGCCTTCGTCGAATGCCTGCCGGGCAAGGAGGGCCTCGTGCACATCTCCGAGCTGGCCGACTTCCGGGTGCGCCGCACCGAGGACGTCGTCAAGGTCGGCGACATGATCTGGGTCAAGTGCATCGGCATCGACGAGCGCACCGGCAAGGTGCGCCTCTCGCGCCGGGCCGCCATGAAGGAGCGCGAAGCCGCGCCGCAGGCCCCGGCAGAACCGCCCGCCGAGCAGGCGCAGCAATAAGCAATAAGCGTTAAGCAATAAGCAAAGGGTGGCCTTTTTTGGCCGCCCTTTTTGTTTGGCCACAAGGAGGAAGAGGCTTGGGCGTTGATCTCGCCAGACCGCGGCGAACCTTGCGCCCGTTGCGTGAAGCCGGCCCGGCAGAAGTTCCCCGGCTTCTAGGCCGCACCCGCACCAGGCCCGGTGACAAAAAGCCTCCGCTCCTTGATCCCCGCGGCCTTCTCCCTATCTTGGCCTCCGATCCGCGCAGCCAGCAGCGTCGGGTTTAATCGCCAAAGACTAGACCATGATCCTGCAAGATTGGTGGTACACCACCCTTCTCTCCCACCAATATACCAACTGTCCTCCGCTGACCCGGGACCTCCGGTGCGATGTGCTCATTGTCGGCGGCGGCATGTCCGGCATCATGGCCGCCGCCGAATTCATCGGTCAGGGACTTTCCGTCGTCGTGCTGGAGAAAAACATCCTCGGGGGCAGCTCTACCGGCCGCAGTGCGGGTTTCCTCACGCCCGACAGTGAACTCGAGCTTTCCCAGCTCATGCGCCGCTACGGCGTCCACGGCGCGAAGGAGTTGTGGGAGGTGCCGTGCCGCGGCATCGATCTGATCCGCGAAAACGTGCGGCGGCACGGCCTCGACTGCGACCTCATCCGCCAGGACAGCCTGTTCCTTGGCATCGGTGCCGCCGGCCGCGCAGACGTGGCCGGCGAAATCAAGTCCCGCGAGACGCTCGGCTTCGCATCCACCCGCTACGACGAGGCGGCCTTGCGCCAGATCCTCGGGGCGGAGGGCTACACCGCCGCGGTGCGCTACAGCGACACCTATGGCATCAACGCGCTGCAGTACGCGCAGGGCCTGAAGGAGGTGCTGCTGCAAAACGGCATCCGTGTGTTCGAGAGCACCGAGGTCCGGGAAATCAGCGGTCACACCGCCCGCACCCACGCCGGCAGCGTCACGGCCGGCTCGATCATCGTGGCGATCGACAAGATGCCGCCCGCGTTCAACCCGCTCGCGGACGAGGTGTTTCACGCCCAGACCTTCCTCTCCATCAGCGAGCCGCTCAGCGATGCGGACGTGAGGGCCATCTTTCCCGGCGACCATTTCCAGTGCTGGGATTCCACGCTCGTCTACACCTATTTCCGCCTCACGGGAGACCAGCGCCTGCTGGTGGGCGGCGGCAGCGCCCTCACCACGTTCATGAAGCACGCCGATAATTCCTCCCGCGTGATCGACCGGGTCATCGCCGGGTTCCATGCGCATTTCCCCGCCCTGCGGCGTCTGCGGTTCATCCAGTACTGGCCGGGACTCATCGACACCACGCGCGACCTGCTGCCGGTGGTGGTGCGCCCGCCCGGGCACGATCACCTGCACTTCATCCTCGGCGTCGTCGGACTGCCCTGGGCGTCGTTCAGCGGCAGCTTCGCGGCGCGGAACGTGCTCGGCACCGCGTCGAAGGACGACCACCGTTACTACCGGTATTTCACCGACCGCCGCCATTTCTTCCTGCCGTGCGGGCTGGAGGCCGTCATCGGCAAACCGCTGCTGTTTTCCCTCAACAATGCCTGGGCGAAGTACTACCAGGTCGACCGCAAGAACCGACTGCCCGAAAAAGCGGCCGATTTCTGAAGGGACCGGTCCGGGCGATATTTTCGCAAGCCCAGCCGCGGGTACGGCAATAAGCGGCAAGCCTGCAGCCTTAGGCACGGGTGGCTCCTTCCGGGCCGTCCTTTTTTCGCCCAAGCCCGCCCGTCACTTGCCGGCGGCGGGCGCAATGCCGATCACCTTCGGCTCGCCGATCTCCACCTTTCCCTCCGGCACCCTCTGGCGGACAAGGCCGTCGCTGTCCCGGCCGAAATAGCGCGAGGCGTTCCAGATCATGGCCGCCACATCCTGGTCGAACCGGTTGCCCTGCGCCCGGATGCTCATCCGCGTGATCCAGAGCAGCTTTAATTGCTTCTGCTTCCACGCCCGCTGAAAATCGAATGCCTCCACGATGACATAATACCGGCTCTCCTCCACGTCCGACGTCAGGTCGCTGTAATAGGTGCGCAGGGCGGTGAACCGGCGGTTGTCGTTCATCTGTTCCAGCGTCGGCAGATAGCCCAGCAGCGCAGCGTTGTGCGCATTGGCCCGGGTCCGCAGGTCGTCCTGCAGGCTCATCATCATCAGGTAACCGCTCAGGCCCTCGTCCTGCGCCGGCCCGCCGCCGGCCGCGCCTCCGCTGCCCGGCGGCCTTGCCATGCCCGGCGGGCCCGCCGAGGCGGCCGCGAGGGCGGCGGAGGCCTGGCTCCGCGCCATGGCCGCGGTCATGTCATCGATCGCCAGGCGATACGAGCCGTCGTCATAGGGAATGGTCGTGCCCCAATGCACCAGGAGCAACAGGTCGGTTTGTTCGGGCGACGAAGCCGGCACGTAGCGCCGCGGCGCGAGGAAGGAGGCCAGGACCCGGGCCAGGTTCATGAACGGATAATTGTCGATCGAACGGTCCCGCATCAGTCCGCTGGCGTAGCTGCCCTTCCCGAACGCATAGGTCTCGGGCTTGAACGATCCGTCGGGCTGCTTCGTGCGGGCGTAACCGTTGGCGACCGCCGAGTAAACCGCCGTGACAATCTCGGGCTCCGCGGCGGCGGCCGATGGCGGGCCGGCCAACCCGCCAAGGCCCAAACCTGCGGCAAGCAGGATCGTGGTTTTCATCATTGGCAATAGATCCATACCCGTTTCCTCCAGCAACAGCATTACACTTAAGCGTTTTGGTGAATCACGGCCATCAGTTTCGGATGGTCCGGATCATGGGGACGGGTGGTGGCGGCAACACCCCGGGACGAAGGGGCGGCAGCGCTGCAGCAATAAGCGGCAAGCGATAAGCTTGAGGTTGCCCAGCGAAGGGCGGCTCTTCCGGGCCGCACTTTTCGCTTACAGCTTACGGCTTAATGCTTACAGCTTGAAGTCGCCATGCGACTTCTGGTTACCAACGACGACGGCATCGATTCCGTGTTTCTGCATGAGCTGGTCTCCGGCCTGCGCGCCGCCGGCCATGAACTGGCCGTGGCGGCCCCGAAGACCGAGCAGAGCTGGATCAGCGCCGCCAAGTCCCGCACCCGCCCGGTGCGCTCGGCCCAGGTTGACCGCGGCCTCGGCTGCCCCACGTGGGTGGTCGACGGCACGCCGGCGGACTGCGTCAACATCGCCCTGGCCCACCTGGTGAAAACACGGCCCGACGCCGTGGTCAGCGGGATGAACGTCGGCCTCAACGCCTCGCTTGGCTTCATCCTCGCCAGCGGCACGGTCGCCGGCGCCTTCGAAGGCGTGCTGCACGGCCTGCCGGCCGTGGCGTTTTCGCAGGACCTCAGCTTCGAGACCTACGAGCAGCTCAAGGAACACGGCGGCCAGCCCGACGATGAACTCCGCACTACGCTCAAGACCTCCGCGATCCACGCGGCGCGTCTTGTCGCCGAACTGGTCGCCACCACAGCTCCGCGGAGCTTCATCGTGCACAATGTCAATTTCCCCTCTCCCTGCCGGCCCGACTCGCCCGTCCGCCGCACCGTGCCGGCGCGCATGATCATTCCCGGACTCTTCAGTCCGGCGCAGGACGACGGCACGCACCGCTTCATCTTCCATCTCGGCCAGGATCTCTCGCCGGCCGAGCCCCTCACCGACCGCGCCGCCCTGGCCGAAGGCTGTATCAGCCACAGCGTGCTCGACTACACCCGGCTGGGCCGCATCTGACCGCGGCCTGATGGCCCGGATTTCAAGGTGGAGTGAGACCCGCCTCACCGCACGAATGAGAATCCGGCGCGCACGGTGGATGATTTTTTCTGGTAATCCAGCAGGCTCTCGCCGTAGCCGTTGAAATACTGCACCAGCAGAAAGGTGGCGAAGTCTCCAAAGCGCGCCCTGAGCGGATAGGTGAGATCGACCTGGAGGCTGCCCTTGTCCCAGTGATCGCCGATCCGCCCGGTCAGGGTCAGGGACAGATTGTTGTTCTTGCTCAGCATCAGGGCGTATTCGCCATAACCCCGGTACCGCGCGAGGTCGGGATTGTCGCTCAAGCCGCCGATGTAGGTGAAGAGCTTTGGCGCGAACACCAGCCACCAGCCGTCGTGCCGGCCGAACGCCAGCATCGGCCTTACATAAAGGAGGTTCATGCTGCGCGAAGCCGCGCCGCCCTGGCCGTTCGACTCGTGCTGCACCGCCGCCTGGTAGCCCAGCCATTGCCGGCCCGCCACGCGGCCCGGGCCCTGCATCGGCGCAAGCGACTGGAAGATCAACTCCGGCATGTAACTCGTGTCGTAAAAAGGGCTCGAGTAGGAGGTGATGTCCCAGATCGAGCGCTGGGTGTAGCCAAAGTACACCCCGTTGAGCGAGGAATACTGCGTGCCGGGCGCGCTCTCGTCGCCCCAGAGGCGGTATTTGAAGCTGAACTGGAACTTGGCCGCGGGCTTGTCCGGCCCGAAGATGAAATAGATGGGCAGATGCGCCGAGAAGTGGCCGGCGAAGGACCGCTGCATTTGCGCCACCACCGGCTGGTTGCCGGCGCCCCCAAGCGGAGCCGGTATCGGTTCGGGCGGCCGGCCGGGCGCGGTGGGCGAGCTCCCGGGCGGCGGACCTACCTCCAGCACGGCGCGGGCGAGCGCCGGCTTGGTGATTTCCAGCACGATCCGGCCCCCGGCATCGCCGGGGACGTTCAAGACGTAGGTGCGGTAGGCAAATGCGCCGGGGGCGATGACCGTGGTCGCGCCCGCCTGGGCGCGCAACTCGACCGGCCACTCCCCGGCCCCGCTCTGCAGCCGGCCGGGCAGCAGGTCCGGCATCTCGACCCGCGCCTCGCTGCCGGTGGGATTGAGCAGCACCAGATTGAGCGACACCGGGGTCCCCGGCGCCACCGCCCCGGTCGGAACCAGCAGACTGACCACCACGCCCTGTCCCCGGGCCAGAACGGAAGTGAAGAGCAGGAGAACCGCCGCCGCGAGCTTTTGCATCATACCGCAGACGTACGCGGGCTTGCCGGATTTCGCAAATTGCTTTGATCACGATGAGACCAGAAACCCCGGAGCCAGTTTCGGCCGGCTCCGGGGTGGCGATTGACTCATCCGGCTTCGTCGCTAGTTTTCCCTCCGATGACCGCCGCTGTCCAGAAACTCGCGAAGACGATCGAGACGCTCCCGCCCAAGGAGCAGGCGGAGCTCTTCGCATGGCTCGACGCCCGGCGCGCCAGAGAGTGGGACGCCGGGATCAGGGCGGACTCCGCCGGCGGCAGGCTCGACCACCTGATCGAAGAGGCGCAGGCGGACTATCACGCCGGTCGTTGCCGCCCCCTCGATGATCTCGTCAACGACCAGTCCTAGGTTCTGGCGTTGTTATCTGGCTCTGCCGCAGGCAATCCGGCCAGCCACCCGCAAGACTTACCGCCTCTGGCAGCTCAATCCCGCCCATCCAAGTCTGGAGTTTAAGAAACTCGGCCGGGTGTGGTCGTGCCGCATCGCCGGGACCGGCTACCGCGCCCTGGCCTGCAAAGAAGGCGAGATCCTCGTCTGGTTCTGGATCGGCAGCCACGACGACTACGAGCGTCTCTTGGGCGGCTGATTATTCTGGCTCCAGGCTCCGAGCTCCTGAATCCTTCCGCCGATGATTGAAGTCGAAAACCTCACGCGCGTGTTCCGCACCTACAAGAAGCAGGCCGGCTTCTGGGGCGGCGTGAAAGGGCTGTTCCGGCGCGAGTTCGAGGAGGTCCGCGCGGCCGACCACATCAGCTTCACCATCGCCGAGGGCGAGTTCGTCGGCTTCCTCGGACCCAACGGCGCGGGCAAGACCACCACCCTCAAGATGCTGTCCGGCCTCATCTACCCCACCTCCGGCCGGGCGCGCGTGGCCGGCTTCGATCCGACGAAGCGCGAGAACGCCTACCGCCGCATCTTCGCGCTCGTGCTCGGCCAGAAGAACCAGCTCTGGTGGGACCTGCCCGCCATCGAGTCCTTCCTCCTGCTGCGCCACATCTACGGGCTCGACGCCCGGCAATATCAGCAGACGCTCGACGAGCTGCTCGCGCTGCTCGACGTCGGCCACAAGCTCAACGTCATGGTCCGCGAACTCTCGCTCGGCGAGCGGATGAAGATGGAGCTCATCGCCGCCCTGCTCCACCGTCCGCGCGTGCTCTTCCTCGACGAGCCCACCATCGGCCTGGACGTGGTCTCGCAGAAGGCGGTGCGCTCGTTTCTGCGCGACTACAACCGCCGCTATCGCACCACCATCCTGCTCACCAGCCACTACATGGCCGACATCAAGGCGCTCTGCGAGCGGGTCATCGTCATCCACCAGGGCCGCAAGATCCACGACGGCGACATCGGCCGGCTCGATGCCACGGGCAGCCGGCAAAAGATCATCAAGTTTCGTCCGGTCGACGGCGTCCTTTCCCCCGGTGCGCTCAATCCGCAATTCGGTCCGGCCGAGCCGGCCGAGAACGGCGAGTACGTTCTGCACGTGCCTGGCGACCAGGCCGTGGCCGTGTCCCAGCAGATCCTCGCCGCCGGCCCCGTGGCCGACATCACCATCGAGGACGTGCCGCTGGAGGACATCATCGCCGAACTGTTCGGCAAGCAGGGATAATGCCCCGGATTCAGGCGGTAGCCAGATTCGTGAGAATTTGGCCGCCTCAGGGAGGAAAGCCAAAGTCTCACGACTTTGGCGACGCGGATTCCGACAAGCCACCCCTCACACGCCGAGTTTTTCACGCACCGTCTGCGCCAGCGCCCGCGCGTCGAACGGTTTCTGGAAAACCACGGCGTCCGCCAGCTCCGGCGCCTGCGCCGCCCGGGCCGGCAGCTCCGAGATCGTCGTGAAAAACGGCCGCAGCCCCGGCTGCAGCTCCTGCGCCAGCCGCGCCAGCTCCAGTCCGCTGGCACCGCGCAGCTCCACCTCGGTGATGAGCCCGTCGAAGCTTCGGGTCCGCAGCAGCTGCCGGGTTTGCTCCACGCTCGAACTCTTCACCAGGTCAAAGTCCCGGCCCAGCACGTAGGCCAGCGTGTCGTTGACCGCCGGATTGTCATCGTGCAACAGCAGCGCGGGCCGCAGCGTCTCGCCGAGCGGCCGCAACCCGGCCAGCGCCGCCTGCAACAGGACCTCGGGCTCGCCGCCCTCGCGGCCCAGTTCGGCCACGCCGGCACGCACCGGGGCGTCGGCCGGCCCCGCCGTTGCGGCGCGGGCCAGCAGCGGCCGGAGCCGCCGCAGCTGCGCCATGACCGCGGCGCGGCCGCACTCGGGAAAGACCAGCCCCACCCGGTTGGCGTCGTAGGGCCCCGCCGTCACCGGGGGCGGCAGGGCGGCGCGCAGGGCGGGCAGCCGCTGCAGCAGCCCGCCGGCAATGCGGGGCGAGTCGAGCAGGGCGAAGCCCAGCCGCAGCTGCCGCCACTGGCAGCGGTAGGTCTCGCGGCGCAGGGCGTCGAGCAGGCGGGCCTGCTCCGGCGTGAGATCGGTCATGACCACGACGCACACGCCCCCGGGGCCGGGGGCCGTGCGCAATTCGCCGTAG
>JBAZMN010000020.1:0-10922 GCA_041649735.1 Opitutaceae bacterium
GCCGCCCGTTCCACGGCCTCATCGAAGGTGTCCGCCGCCCGGACGCCCGTGACAAACAGCACCGCCGCCAGCAAGCTGGAGAGAAATCCGGTTTTCATTCGAGACTAGTGGCTGGAGGTTGCGGTGGCGACGTGGACCAGTTGCGCGGGCAGGGCGGCAAGTTCGGGCTCCGCCTTGTCGTTGACGACCGCGATCAGCCGGATCACCTGGGGGCCTGCTTCGGGATGGGCTTCCCACCGCCAGCCTTTCGGCCCCGGTGCGCCCAGCCAGACCTTGCCGGCTGCCCGGTCCAGGGCGTAGCCGCGGCTCAATCCCCAATAAATCACCTCGAGCGATTTCGGACCCGGTTCGCCTTCGATGGTCAGAATCTCCCGGTTGCAGGTCACGGTCCGGTTGAACTGCACACAGCGGTTCAGCACGGCCATGGTAATCTGCATGCGCTCGGCCGGCGCGAGCGTGGCATCCGCGAGGCTGCGATAGGGCAACTGCAGCGCCTCCGACAGGCGGGGCGGGAGCAAGGGACGCAGCGCGATCAACCCGTCCGTTATTTCCTTCAACCGGAGGGCGGTGGCCTGCATCCGGTCAGTGGCGATTTGGTTCTTTTCCTGCGCGGCCGCCAGTTCCGTGCGATCCGTGGCGGTCTTCGCCTTGAGATTGTCCCGTTTGTCCTCGATGCGCTGGGCGCGCTCGGTCAGGGCGCGGACCGTCGATTCCAGAAGTTCTCGCTGCGTGGCCCATTCCGTCTCCAGTCGCACTGTCTCCGTCCGGGTTTTGACCCATTCGGCCGCCGCTTTTTCCAGCGCGTCGATCGGCTCCGCCGCGGCCGCCCGTTCGGAGACGAGGAGAAGGCAGATCAAGAGACAGGACAGCAACGGGATGAAGCGGGGCATTTTTCGTTTCGTGGGGTTTTTCACCGTTAGTTTATCAACCTGTCACCCGATAAGTCGAGGAAGCTGTTGCATGGCTGCTTGATCGGGCGGGTGCGTTTTTCCGAGGGGAGACTTTCGGGGTAAAACACCAGGGTGATGGATTTATTTCTCGCACGCGGCATGCCAGTCCGCAGGGGAAGGTCTTAAGGCGTTTTATGGCAGTTTCTTAAGCGGTAAATCCGGATGTGCCCGGCCGAATCGGCGGCTGGGAAAAGGTTGCACACAACCTTTTCCGGCAAATGACGGAGCCCAGGTGGTTGCAGACAACTGGTCGCAATGCAGTCGATCATGGCCACGATGGGGGAATAGCCTTGAAAGGCGCCCGTGCTTTGCTCGCATAACGGGCATGCCCGTGGAAGAAGCTGCCCTGCCTGCCGGGAGCGAAGTGCTCCTGTTGGAAGATGATCCTCCTCTGCGCCGGCGGCTGGCAGCCCATCTGCGCACGCTCAAGGCGGAGGTGACGGAGGCCGCGACGATCGAGGAGGCGCGCCGCAGCTTGCGCGAACTGCGCTTCGACTTTGCCCTCATCGACCTGCACCTGCCGGACGGCGAGGCACTCGAATTGTTGCGCGACGGCGTGTTTTCCGAAAACACCGGCGTGGTGGTCATGACGGGTTTTGGCGGGGTAAAAAACGCGGTGGAGGCCATGCGGCTCGGCGCGGGCGATTATCTCGCCAAGCCCTTCGAGCCGGAGGAGCTTCCCCTCGCATTCGCGCGCTGCCGCTCCCAGCGCAGCGCCGCCCGCCGCGACGAACACCGCGCCAGCGAGCATGCGGCGGGGATGACGGACGAGCTTTTTTTCGGGGAGGGCCTGGCCGGGGTGCGGGCGCAACTTGACATGATCCTGGCCACCGAACGGCGGCTGGAGCGACAGCCTCCCCCCGTCCTGATCGAAGGTGAAACGGGGACCGGAAAAAGCCTCGTGGCGCGCTGGCTGCACCGGCGGGGGCCGCGGGCCGGACATCCGTTTGTCACCGTCAATTGCGCCGCGCTGCCGGAGACCCTGGCTGAGTCCGAACTGTTCGGCCACGAGCGGGGGGCGTTTACCAGCGCGGGTCACGCCCGCATCGGGTTGTTCGAGGCGGCCGATGGGGGCACGCTTTTTCTGGACGAAATCGGCACGCTGGCGGCCGCCACCCAGGCGAAGGTGCTGATGGCCGTCGAAGAGGGTGTCATCCGGCGCTTGGGTGCGACGCGGGAATTCCAGGTTGACGTGCGGCTGATTGCCGCCAGCAACCGGCCGCTGCTCGACTTGGTCGAAGACGATCGCTTCCGGGAGGATCTTTACCATCGCCTGCACCTGCTTCATGTCACCCTGCCGCCGTTGCGCGAGCGCGGCGCGGATGTTCTGGCACTCGCGAGGCACCTGCTGGAGCGCATTGCCCAGCGCCATCGGCTGAAGGGCTTCTCCATCACCCCGGAGGGCGAGGCCCGCCTGCTCGCCCAGCCCTGGCGGGGCAATGTGCGGGAATTGGCCCACGAAATCGAGCGCGCCGTGGTTTTCAGCACCGGCCCCGAACTGGACTTCGCCCATTTCGGCAGCGTGCCGGACGCCCCGTCGGCGGCGTGGCGCAACCCGGTCTGGCGGCTGCCCGACGGCGGATTCACCCTCGACCAGGCCATCGACGATCTGGTCGCCTGTGCCCTGCGGGAAACGAACCACAATGTTGCGGCGGCCGCCCGCCGGCTGGGTGTCACCAGGGAGTTCCTTCGCTACCGCCTGAAGCATCCCCAACCCCCGAAATAAGCGGATCGGTGCGGTGGCGGGATTGGTTGCCTGCGACCACGCGCGCTGCGTCCATGGCCTGGGTTCAGGTTGCCTCCAACCATTCGCTTGCGCACCAACGCTCCGTCGCGTTGGCTAGGCGGTCTTAAGCTGCTTTCAGAATGAACCTTGTAGGGTGACCACGCGAACTGGCATGCCGGGTGCGCCGGGAAGGCTCCGACGTTCCCCCGAGTTTCGCCCTGTCGCATGTTCCCCATGAAATCAAGCCTTCCTGGCTCCAACGCCCCTTTGCGTCCCCGCCGGCTGCCGGCCGGATTGGGGCGGGCCGCGGTTCTGGTCGTCCGCCTCTGTGCCACCGATGAACCGGCCGGCGCATCGCCCCCGGCGCGCAATCCGCCGGCGGCTTTGAATCAACCGGCGCCCGCGAACGGCGGAACGGGGGAGGGAAATCCAGCCGATATGAATGAGGGACTGTTTGATAAGTTCGATCGGGCCCGTTTCAACAACCAAGCGGCCTCCCACTATTGGCTGACCGGCCGGCCTCCGCTCCAGCACGAACTCTTTTTCTTTCCGCCGGACCCGCCGCCGCTGGGCGCGGAGCTCCGCTGGTTCCGCCCCCCTGTGACCGGAACGCCGGCGCCGCTGGAGATGGCCGCCTTCGTGAATGAACCGTTTTATCCCATTTTGGCCATCCGCTTGGCCGCCGAGGACCTGCCCAAGCGGCTCCAACTTGAGCTCGACGCCTACCGGGTGGCCAAGGTCGGGCTGCAGAACGAACTGCGCTCAACGATCGTCCGGCTCAAAGGCGCCGACGCCAGTGCCCGACAGCGCGAACTCACGGAGTTGGCCCGGTCGCAGGCTCCCCGCCTCACCACACTCGAAGCCACGGCGGCGCAATTGCGGTCTGATCTCCAGCGCGGCGGTTTGTACGGTCAGTTCGTCGGGCGCGGCGATTGGAATGAATGCCGCAGCTGGCGGCTCGGGTCCAGGAGCGCTGAGTCAGCGCGTTCGGACACCCTGCAGATGGAATTCGAGGTCCTGCGGGCCGCCGTCTGTTATCAGGACGGACTTTCCCCGGCCCAGCGGCGTCTGGCGCGCGAGATCGCGATGGAGCTGCAAGCGGAAATTCGCCAGTCCAAGGCGGGCGCACCACCCGTCCCGGACGCATCCATGATTTTTTTCCTGCCCGAAACCGCCCGCATCCGCCTGCCGGCGGATCTGCCCGCGGAGCTCGCGACCAAGGTGACGGCGTTCGTGACGTCAAAAAAAGAGCTCAAAGCGGAACTGCGGACGACGTTGTACAATTGCGATGCCAAGGGCGGGGACGAGCGCATCCGGGTGCTGGCCCGGCTCGCGGAGGAGCAGGCCCCGCGCATCGCGGCCCTGGAAGAATTGGCGGAGGACATTCGCCGGGGACTGGCTGAGGTGGCGGACATGCCGGGCCCGCCGGCCCCGCCGGTGCTGCCCCCGGAGCTGGAGGCGCGCATCTCGACCTACCGCGGACACAAGCTCGCCCTGCTGCAGGCGCTGCACGCCCTGCTGGCGTCGCCCGACCCGGTCGCACGGCGGTCGGGGAAACCGGACCAGGTGCGGGAACAGGTGGCGGCCTTCAACCGCGAGAATGCCGGCCGGTTTGCGAAGCTGAAAAATGAGCGGGACGCCCTGCGCGAGGCGCTCGCCCGCCACATGCACACCCTTGGTTCGGAGCGGGATCAAAAGACGATTGATGGTCTTCTGGAGGAATTCGAAAGCGCGCGCCAGCAACAGGAAATCTGGGAGAAGTATCGCGACTACCAGACGGCCGTCCTGCTGCCCGGACTGTCGCCGGCCCAGCGCCGCCTGCTGTATGATGCCGCGATCGAGGAGCTCGCGCTGCCGCTGCCGGGTGGGGAGGTTCCGCGGTGATTCCCTCCGGACTGTTGCCGATCGCCATGAGCCGTTTCACCCCGCGTCTCGCGACCGCCACGTTGCTGATCGGCTCCCTGCTCGTGGCGATTTTTGCGGCGATGGTGATCCGCTTCCGCACCGACCTGCAGCGGGAGATTCACCAAAAGATCCTCGAACGGGACGCGGCCGTGCTTTATCCGGCCGCGCGGTTGCAGGTCGAGGACAGCGCGGCGGATGGAGCCGACCGGGTGTCGAATCCCTACACGCCCTTGACGGCCCTGCTCAAGAGCGCGCGGCAGGAAGGGATGCTGGCGATTGCGGTCTTTGACCCGGACGGCAACACGATTGAAGCCGTGCCGGCTACGCAGCTCTTCGTCGAGCTGGAAATGGACGACTATCTGCGCCTGCAGGGAAGCGAATCGATCACCCGCTATCATCCGGCGTTTCCGCTCGACCAATACTTTGCCGGCGTGGCTCCCGATCAACGGCAGGCGCCGGTGCTGGAGGTGCTCCTGGCGATCCGCCGCCACCGGACCTCCGCCCTCCTGGGCTTTGTGCGCTATTACATCGATGCCCGTCCGCTTTCCCATGAGCTGGCCCTGATCGATCGCCGCATCTACCGTCAGACCGCGGTCACGCTCGCCGTCGGTGCGTTGCTGATCGCCCTGGTCATGACGGCCGCCTACTTCGGCGTGCAGCGCGCCCAGCGCGTCATCGCCGAACGGAACGAACGGCTGACGCGCGCCAATTTTGAACTCACGCTTTCGGCCAAGGCTTCGGCGCTGGGCCAGATCACCTCGCACCTCATCCACGGGCTCCAGGTTCCCATGGCGGGTCTGCAGGCGGTCGTGACGGGCCGGGAAGCGGACCAGGCGGGCCCGGACTGGGAAGAGGTGGCCGACTATACCAGACGGATGCAGACGCTGATCCAGGAAACCGTGGCCCTGCTCGGCGACGCCGGAGCACACACCAGCTACGAACTCACCGGCCAGGAGCTGGCCGCGACGATCCGCAACCGCCACCAACCTGGCGCCGTCGAGAAAGGCGTTCTGCTTGAGGTCGGCCCCGGGTTTCCCGCCCGGATCGACAGCCATCGCGGCAGCCTGCTCTGTTTGATCGCCGGCAATCTCGTGCAAAATGCGATCGCCGCCACGGCGCCGGGCCGCCGGGTGAAGGTCTCCCTCGAAGTGAGCGGCGGCATGATCGTTCTCAAGGTTCAGGACGAGGGATCCGGCATTCCTGATTCCGTGCGCCAGCATCTCTTCAAGCCCGGCCGAAGCAGCCGGCCCGGCGGTTCGGGGCTCGGGCTCGCCATCAGCCACCTGCTGACCCGTCAGATCGGCGCGAATCTCGCGCTGTTGTCGACCGGTCCGGACGGGACAGTTTTCAGCGTAACGATGCCGCTGGCGGGCTGAGTCACTAGAAGCTATCCCAAGACCTGAAACAGATATGAATCATCAGGCATTGGCAGGGGCGCTCTGCTGGCCAGCATTCTGCTGGACAGCAGAACGCGCCCTCCGAGAGGGACGCAGCAAGCCTGCACCCCTGCGATTCGTTCGCCGGTTTTGGGATAGCTTCTAGTCCGGCGGCAGCACATGCAGCTTCAGCGCCGGGTTCTTCTCGACAAAGTAGCTCATCGTCCAGTCGTTGGGGAAGAGGATGACGGGGCGGCCCTCGGTATCGGCGCCCCAGGCGACGCCGCTGGCGGTCACGAGACCGGCCGGATGCTCCAGCGCCGGATGCGGCTCCAGCCACCGGAGATGCTGCCACGGCGCCGGCTCGATCCGGGCCTCCGCGCCATATTCGGCCTGCAGGCGCCACTGCACGACCTCGAATTGCAGCGGGCCGACCGCCGCCAGCAGGGTCACGCCGGAGGGGCCGTGCCGCAGCTGGAACGACTGCACGATGTGCTCCTGGAGCAGCTGTTCGAGGCCGGCGCGGTATTTCTTGGCGTCGGCGGGAGTGGGATTGCTGATGAACGCGAACACCTCGGGCGGAAAGCGCGGGATCTCATCATAGCGGATGCCATTGTCCTCGGTGAGCGTATCGCCGATGCCGAACAGATCGTAGCCCACGAGGCCGATGATGTCGCCCGGCCAGGCCTCGTCGACCGTCTCGCGTTCCTGCCCGAAGAGCTTGTGCGACGAGGAGAGCCGCACGCGCCGGCCGGACTGCTGGTGCAGCACGGTCATGTCGCGCGCAAAGCGTCCGGAGCACACGCGGACGAAGGCGATGCGGTCGCGGTGTTTCGGATCCATGTTGGCCTGGATCTTGAAGATGAAGCCGGAGAACCGGTCGTGAGCGGGCGCCACCAGCGCGCCGCCGGCGGTGATACGCGACGAGGACGTCGCATCGTCAGGATTGTAAGGGCGCGGTCTTGCCGCGCCCTCCGGGTTGGTCTCAGGGCGCAGCGAGCCTGCGCCCCTACGGGAATTACCGGCCGCATTCCGCCGCGGCTGCGGCGGGACGGCGTCGCGCAGGAAGCCGTTGAGCAGGAGTTCCACGCCGAAGTTGTTGACCGCGCTGCCGAAGTAGACGGGCGTCTGGCGGCCGGCGTGCACCGCCGCGAGGTCGAAGGGATGGCCCGCGCCCTCGAGCATCGCGAGCTGCTCGGTGACCTCGTGGTAGGTCGGCTCGTCGAGGCGGGCGCGCACCACCGGATCGCTGAAGGCGGCGACCTGCTCCGGCGCCCGGTAGGCCCCGCCGGGCACGCGCTCGAACAGGTGCACATGCCGGTGCAGCCGGTCGTAGACCCCGCGGAAGGAAGGGCCGTTGCCGAGCAGCCAGGTGACCGCGCAGGCCTGCAGGCCGAGCACGCTCTCCAGCTCGTCGAGGAGGACGAGCGGATCGCGCGTGGGGCGGTCGCACTTGTTCATGAAGGTGAAGATGGGCACGCCGCGGAGGCGGCAGACCTCGAACAGCTTGCGCGTCTGGGCCTCGATGCCCTTGGCGGCGTCGATCACCATCACGGCGGCGTCGACGGCGGTGAGCACCCGGTAGGTGTCCTCGGAGAAGTCCTTGTGGCCGGGCGTGTCGAGCAGGTTGACCGCACAGCCGCCGTACTCGAACTGGAGGACGGTCGAGGAGATCGAGATCCCGCGCTGGCGCTCAAGCTCCATCCAGTCGGAGCGGGTGGCGCGCTGGTTCTTGCGGTCCTTCACCGCGCCGGCGAGGTGCACGGCGTTGCCGTAGAGCAGGAACTTCTCCGTGAGCGTGGTCTTGCCCGCGTCGGGATGCGAGATGATCGCGAAGGTGCGGCGGCGGGCGATTTCGGCGGCGGCGGACATGGCAAAGAGGCCGACGCAACAGGGCAACGGCCCGGAGGTGAAGCCTTTTATTTGCCTTTGGCGGCGGAAGCCGGCGATGATGCCGGGCCATGGCCGCATCGCTGAAGCTCAAGTCCGGCGCCACCGCGCGCGTGCTCCGGGGGCATCCCTGGGTGTTTGCCAACGAGGTGGTGGAACTGCTGCCGGCGGAGCACGACGGCGGAGTGGTGGAGTGCCGCGACGCCCAGGGACGCTTTCTCGGCACGGGGATCTACAATTGCCGGTCGCAGATCGTCTGGCGGCGGCTGAGCCGGGAGCGGGTGGCGCTGGATGAAGCCTACCTGCGCGGGGCGCTTGAACGGGCGATCTCACGGCGTGATTGTAGGGCGGGGTCACCGGACCCCGCTTCTGAAATCGCAAAGGCGGGATCGGGCTCCGCATTACAGTTCCGACGCCTCGTCTGGTCCGAGTCCGACGACCTGCCCGGTGTGGTGGTGGACCAGTTCGGCGACACGCTCGTGCTCCAGACGCAAACGCTGGCGATGGAGCAGCGCCTCGAAACACTCCTCGCGCTGCTGGACGCGCTGGTGAAGCCGGCCGAAATCATCCTCCGCAACGACGCGTCGATCCGCCGGCTGGAAGGACTGCCGCTGGAGGTGAAGACCCGCTCCGGCCGGGCGTGGGCGCCGCGCTGGGTGGACATCGACGGGCTGGACTACTGGCTCGACCTGCAGGGTGGACAGAAGACCGGATTTTATCTCGACCAGCGTCCGCAGCACGCCGCGGTGGCGAAATACGCCGCGGGCCGCCGGGTGCTGGATGCGTTCTGCAACCAGGGGTCGTTCGCGCTGCATTGCGCCCGGGCCGGTGCCGCCGCGGTGCGCGGCCTCGACAGCGCCGCCGAGGCCGTCGAACAGGCCCGCCGCAACGCGGAGCGCAACCACCTGCACGCCGAGTTTCTGGCGGCGAACGTGTTCGATTACTTCACCGAGCAACGCGACGAAACCTGGGATCTCGTCATTCTCGATCCGCCGCCGTTCGCCAAGTCGAAAGGGGCGCTGGCCGGCGCCATGCGCGGCTACAAGGAGATCAACCTGCGGGCCCTGCAGCGGCTTACGCCCGGGGGCGTGCTCGCCACCTACAGTTGTTCGCACCATGTGCAGGATGTCGATTTCCGGGCCATGCTGGCCGAGGCCGCGACCGATGCGAAGCGCCGGGTGCACATCCTTGAATTCTGCCACCAGCCGCCGGATCACCCCGTGCTCGTCACCATGCCGGAGAGCGAATACCTGCGCGGCCTGATCCTGCGCGTAGAGTGAGCGCTCCCGGCCCCCAAGGTAGGGCGGCTTATCCTTAAGCCGCCGGGTTTTTCTCACGCCAGCGTCACGCGATGCCGGCCCGGCGCCTCGATGCCGAGGGTGAGCTGCAGCGTGCCGTCGGGCAGCCACGCCGCGATCTTCTCCGGCCACTCGACGGCGAGGCAGTAGGGGGAGGTCAGGAAGTCGTCCAGCATCAGCTCGGAAACCTGGTGCGCGTTGTCCAGCCGGTAGGCATCGAGGTGCACCAGCGTGCGCCCGCCGGGGGCGCCGTGGTAAAGATGCAGAATGTTGAAAGTCGGGCTGGTGACGGCGCCCGGGATGCCGAAGCCGTGGGCGAGCCCCTGCACGAACGTCGTCTTGCCCACGCCGAGGTCGCCGTGCAGTGCGAGCGTCGCATCGGGCGGCAGCGCGGCGGCGAGGCGCGCCCCGAGCTGCCGGGTCTCGTCGGCCGAGGCGGTGACCACGCCGGCGCGCAGTTCAGCGAAGATGCTCATAGCCGTGAAAGGCCTCGAGACGCAGGGAGTCCGAAGGGACTTTCCCGGCAGGGACGAACCGGCCGAGGCAGGTGAGCCGGAGGCGCGGGAACGCCCGCCGCCAGGCGCGCTCCAGGGCGGCCCGGTCGGCGCGGGCGGCGACGGCGAAGAGGAGCTCGTAGTCCTCGCCGTCGCTCAGCGCATGGTGCAGCGGCGGTCGGCCGGTGCGGCGGGCCCGCCGGCGCGCGTCGGGGCTGATGGGAACGGCGGCGCCGGTGAGCGCCGGCACGGCGCCCGGCGGCGTGAGGGCATGCAGGTCCTTGGCCAGGCCGTCGCTGACGTCCATCATCGCCCGCACTTCACGGCGGCGTGCCAGCCAGGAGCCCTCGGCCAGTCGCGGTGTGAACCGCCAGTGGCGTCCGAGCAGGCTGCCGCCGAGCGTGCCGGTGACATAAATCCAGTCGCCGCGGTGTGCGCCGGTCCGCGGCACGACCCGCGGGCCGGCCGCTTCGCCGAAAAGCGTGAGAAACGCGCCGAGGGAGCCGTCGGCCTGCGCCACGTCGCCGCCGACGACGGCCACGCCGAAGCGCCGCGCCGCCGCGGCCAGCCCGCGATAAAACTGCTCGAGCCAACGGGTGCGGACGCGCGGATCGAGCGCCAGGGCGATGACCGCGGCGGTCGGCCGGGCGCCCATGGCGGCGAGGTCGCTGAGGTTGCGCTTGAGCAGCTTTTCCCCCACCGCGCGCGGCGGCACCGTGTCGTCGAAATGCCGCCCGTAGATCACCGGGTCGGTCGTGACCAGCTGCCGGCGCGGAGAGGGCGGCAGCACGGCGCAATCGTCGCCGATGCCGAACGGCGGGGGCGGGCAGACATCACCCAGCCAGCGGCGGATGGCTTCGATCAGCCGCGTCTCGCCGAGGGCGGCGACCGAGTCGGAAGTGCGCTTTGTGAATGGTTTCACCGATCAGGAGCGAAGAGGATGTGGGGGCAGTCTTTGTCACAGAGGACACGGAGGCGGCATCGAGTCCACAGAGAAACCCTCTGTGCGCTCGGTCCGGAGCTCTGTGATCTCTGTGAAAAAGAACCAATCTCTATCCGGGTCGGGCAGCATCACGCCAAATCGTTCGTTTTTTTGGTTCATAGCCAAGGGATGTTCGAAAGTCAGCTGCCGATGCCGCTGAGGACCAGCAGCAGCGTATTCAGGTTGAAAAGCGCGTGGGCCAGCATCGGCACGGCGATGCGGCCGGTGCGCTCATACGCCATGGCGAAAATGACGCCGAGGACGCACAGGGGCAAAAAGCTGACCCAGTTGGCATGGAGCA
>JBAZMN010000021.1:0-10910 GCA_041649735.1 Opitutaceae bacterium
GCCCACGACCGGCCTGCATTGGACCGACATCCAGCGGCTGATGGACCTCCTCTTCAAGCTGCGCGACGCCGGCAACACCGTGATCGTGATCGAACACAACCTCGACGTGATCCACCTGGCCGACTGGATTCTCGATCTGGGTCCCGGCGGCGGTGCCGCCGGCGGCGAGCTCGTCTACGCCGGCCCGCGATCCGGAATTGAGAAGGAGCCGCGCTCGCTCACCGGCCAGGCGCTGGCGGCCTGGGCACGGTGACGCTCCCTTGACACGATCCCGTGTCAGGCCTCTATCAAACGCCATGATCTCGGAGAGGCGCGAGCCACCCTCGCGGGAGCGTTGGGGACAGCCCTCTGCTCCAGCCTGCCCCCCCGCTTTGAAGAAAACACCCATGAAACCGACACTGCTTCTTGCCACCGTCTGCTGCGTGCTCGGAGCCCCGGTCCTCGCCCTGGCCGGGCCCAAGGAAGAGGTGGCGGCCGCGACCCAAGCGTGGACCGACGCCTTTAACAGCCGCGATCCGTCACGCGTCGTTGCGCTCTATGATCCCGAAGCGGTGCTCTGGGGCACCGTCTCGCCGACGTTGCGGGATACCCCGGAGGCTATCCGTGACTACTTCAAGGGCATGCCAGACCGTCCCCAAACTAGCATCGCAATCGTAGAGCAGCGCATTCGGGTTTACGGTGTGGTGGCGATCAACACCGGCATCTATGCCGTGTCGGATATGCGCGAAGGCCGGAAGGTCACGATTCCGGTGCGCTTCAGTTTTACCTACCGGCAGCGGGACGGCCGGTGGATGATCGTGGATCACCACTCCTCCGCGATGCCGTCACCGCCGCGCTAGTCTAGACGCGGACGGGAAGAGGCCGGAAGCGGACATTGATGCCGTCCGCCGGCGTTCAGAAGAAAATCAAGGGCCGCAATCTGAACCATTTTGGTTCCCCTCGGCCGGGATCAAAAAGCGCGCGCTCACTCACCGGCCAGGCGCTGGTGGTTTGAGCGCAACCGGGCGCGCCGCCCTGCAGGAATCTGCTTTGTGACGCGACTGTTTGTCATGGCTCTCCGTCGATGCTTGGCCTAGAATTCGGATCATTGTGGCATGTAATTGAGATCCGAGCGATGGTAGAGGAATTCACCGTGCGACGTCTGAGCAAGACGGGTCTGATCGCCCCGTGCGGCATGAATTGCGGCCTTTGTTGCGCCTTCCGGCGGCGCCGGAATCCGTGTCCGGGTTGCCGGGTCGACGATCCCCGCAAAGCCAAGACGCGGGCCGGCTGCAGAATCCGAAATTGCGAAACGCGCCACGGGAATTTTTGCAACCGCTGTGCGAGCTTTCCGCGCGGGCGACTCAGTCGTCTGGACCAACGCTATCGCCGGAACTACGGCATGAGCATGATTGAAAACCTGAGGCGGATATCGACCGCCGGCCTGCGGCGCTTTGTCGAGGAGGAGAAGATCAAGTGGGCCTGTCCTGGGTGTGGGGCGACGATTTGCGTCCACCAAAAACCCTGTCTGATCTGCAGGCGCAACTGGCGGTAGGTCGCTTCCGCTATTCGCCATGCGCCGCGGCTCATCAATAAACGATCCGTGAAGAAACCGGCTTCCTCACTTATGCGAAAACACCTCGTACGCCTAACCATGGCGGCTGCGATCCCTGCGTTGATGATGGCGCGGCGCGGCAACGCAGCGACCAACGCCAGTCCCTCTCCGCCCATGATCGAAGTCGGATCCTACCAGATCAAACTCGCGTTGGCACCGGGATGGCGAGCCCTCGTGCAGAAAGAAAATGGGTACGTGCTGCTTGCCTACGCTGACGCGAGCGACCCAGACCTTGCGTCGATCGGCGTCAAGATCGGGCTCTTCCGGATCGTGGTCCCTACCGAAGCGCGCCAGGTGGACAGGGTTGCCCTGGCCCAAGCCTACGTGGTGCAGGACGCCGCGGGCGCGCAAAAAGCCTTATTCGCCACGGTCACAAAGCTGGTGCTGGGCAACCGGAGGGGCGTGCCTCTCAATGGCGGGACATTGCTCGAATATATCGAACCAATCGATGCGATGCAGGGGCGCAAGATGAGTACCGTCTTCGTGCGCGCATGCGTTTTCTTCCCTCCCAGTTACGCCAAGGACGGGGTGCTCTTTCTGGCCTTCGGCCGGCAGGAATCAGCCCATCTGGCGGCAAGAGCGGATGAGCTGGACATCATGAGGCAGGCGGTCGCCGGCATTTCGACCAAGTAGCGAAGCTCGCTTTCCTGGCGGACTTTGCGTGATGAAACTCCTCTCCGGATGCTCGCGTCATCGGCCGAGGCCAGGGAAGATTTTCAAAATAATCGCTTGCGTTCCCGCGGCGGACCTTCAGGGTCCGCGCGTCCAGTGGACGGGAGATCGCGAGTTTCGCGGTCTGAAATACGTTCGCTGCCCTTCGGGCGTTTCTTCGATGAGAGACCGTTCAGAGGCCCTTCTCACTCATCGGAATCACCAGAACCTCTCTCCGGTGGCCTGATCCAGCCCGGCCCGCGCCTTACCGCGCTGAGCGCCGCGCATGTCAACACCTCGGGACGGTTTATCCTCCGCCACCCGGACGGACTTCGCCGGACACGATCCTGTGTCCGCCACTGCCAACCATGAATCAAGATCCAACCATCACCTTCGCCTCGTTGAACCTGGCCGCGCCCCTTTTGCGCGCGCTGGTCGAAAAGGCCTATGTCCATCCTTCGCCCATCCAGGCCCGGGCGATTCCGCCCCTGCTGGAAGGCCGCGACCTGATCGGCTGCGCCCAGACCGGCACCGGCAAGACCGCCGCCTTTGCCCTGCCAATCCTGCACCGGCTGAGTGCCCGGCCGCTGCCCCGTACCCCGCGCCGTCCGCGCGCATTGATCCTCACGCCGACCCGGGAACTGGCGGCGCAGATCGGTGAGAATATCGCCCTTTACGGCCGGCACCTGCCGCTCCGGCATGCCGTCATTTTCGGCGGGGTGGGCGAGCACCCCCAGATCCGCGCCCTGGCCGCGGGCGTGGAGATCATCGTCGCCACTCCGGGCCGGCTGCTCGACCTGATGGAGCAGGGGCACGCCTTGCTCGACCACGTGGAAACCTTTGTGCTCGACGAAGCCGACCGCATGCTCGACATGGGCTTTGCGCCCGACGTCAAGCAGATCATCAGCCGACTCCCGGCCCGCCGCCAGTCGCTCCTCTTTTCCGCCACCATGCCCGAATCGATCCGCGAGCTGGCGAACCGCCTGCTACACGATCCGGTGCGCATTGAGGTGGCGCCGGTCGCCTCCACCGCCGAGCGGATCGAACAGCGGGTCTGCCACGTTCAGCGCAGCGACAAGCACCGGCTGCTTGTGCATACGCTCAAGCAGCAGGCGCAGGGTCTGGTGCTGGTCTTTTCGCGCACCAAGCACGGGGCCAACCGTCTCGCCGACAACCTCGGCCGCGACGGCATCCGCGCCGCCGCCATCCATGGCAACAAGTCGCAGGGGGCGCGCCAGCGCGCCCTCGAGGACTTCCGCACGGGCCGGACCCGGGTGCTGGTCGCCACGGACATCGCGGCGCGCGGCATCGACGTGAAAGGCATCGCCCTGGTCGTCAACTTCGACATCCCGGAGGAGCCTGAGGCTTATGTGCACCGCATCGGCCGCACGGCGCGCATGGGAGCCTCCGGCCTGGCGCTGTCGTTCTGCGATCAGTCGGAGCGTGCCTCGCTGCGGGATATTCAACGGCTGATCCGCCAATCCATTCCGGTTCATGCCGATCATCCCTTTGCCGCCGCCACTCCGATCGAAGTGCGGACAGAACGACCGGGCGCTCACCCGGCTTCAAACGCACCCGCCCGTCATGCCGGTTTCTGGCGCTCCAACCGCTCGCCCCGCCGGCCGGGATTTCGCGGCCTGGCGCGGGCGGCCGGCGGGAGCTGATCAGTTACCCGTGCCGGCGATTCGATGATCCGATCGGATCATCGAATCGCCCGACCGGCAGGGCATCAGACTTGGGGATTCCCCGGTCGGTTAAAAAATCCGGCCCATCGAGGAGGACCGGACTCCGGCACTGCCAAATTTTTATCCGCCCACGTCAGTGCGATTCATGGACGTGGGTGAACTCCTGTTGGGCCAGGTCGAGTTTCTGCAGGGCGTCCTGCATGGCATCCGCGGCGCTGGCGGAGAAAAAGCGAACCTGGTCGGTGATGGCGGCGAGGGTGACGCGGATGATCTGCAAGTCTTCGTCAAGAATCTGGGGGTCGGAAGGGACTAAGGGCTTCATGCCGGTCTGAGACGCCGGAAGGCTCACGCGAGTTCCAAATCCGAATTAATTTCTTCAGGCAAGGCCGTGCTGGTCCAGATATCGCAAACCGACGGCGACGAGGGCGGCCCAGGCCAGCACTTTGAATTCACCGCGATCGAGAGCCTGTTCGATGTCACGACGGTTCAGCAGGAGAAGTTCTTGTTGTTCCAGATCGTCTGGCTTCGGGCTGGATTCCGGCCGGGCATCCAGGGCCAGGAAAAAGTGGGCGGTGCCGGCGCCGCGATTGGCATCCACCACGCTGCTACCCAGGGCATGCCAGGTCGGTGCGCCGTAACCGGTCTCCTCGCTCAGCTCACGCCGGGCGGCCTGCAGCGGCTGCTCACGCGGTTCGATGAATCCTCCCGCCGGGGCGAGCGAAACACCCTGGACCGCGTACTTGGTCTGTCGGAAGCAGAGGAAGCGCCCTTCCGGCGTCCGGGCCAGCACGTTGACGTAGTCGGGGGTCACCAGCCACGGCCAGTCATCGATGCGCCGGCCATCGGGCAGCTCCAGTTCATGGATCTCGACCGCAAGAAACCGGTTGGGGCGGCACAGGACACGCCGGGCCAGAGTCTTCCAGGGTTGCATGGCCGGGATGGAGCGGGCGGGCGAACTTCAGAGCACAGAGTCGCCGTAGCGCTCGCCGAGCAGTCGATGCAGCTCCTTGAGGGACTCGGCGTCGTCCTTCCGGCAGACCAGCGTCGCGTCGGGCGTGTGGATAATGATCAGGTTTTCGCAGCCGATGGCGGCGATGAGGTGCCGGGGATCGCTGGATGCGATCAACGTTCCGCGGGTGTCGAGCAGCAGCCGGCGCTCCGTTCCCAGGGCATTGCCGTGGGCATCCCGCGGGCAGGTTTCGCCGAACATCGGCCAGGAACCGACATCGATCCATTTCACCGGCATCGGCACGGCGGCGACCCGCACCTGCGGATCGCGGGAGGCGGGCTCCATGACGGCGTAGTCGACGCTGATTTTCCTCAAGGCCGGGAAAACCCGGTTCACCACGGACTCACGCCGCGCCGTCGGCCAGGCTGCGCCAATCTGCGACAGGCCCTGGTAGCTGGCCGGCTGGTAGCGCCGGATGCAATCGAGCAGGGTGGAAGCCCGCCAGACAAACATGCCGCTATTCCACAGATAACGACGGGCACCGGCCTTGAAATACCTCCGGGCAACGGCCGCTGCAGGCTTTTCCTTGAATCGGGTGACGATGCGGGCCGAGTCGCCGATGGAGTCGCCCAGCTGCAGGTAGCCGTAGCTCGTGGCCGCCCCGGTCGGCGTGATGCCAAACGTGACCAGGGTTTCGGGCTGCTGCTCCACCAACCGAAAACCGCGCGTGACGATCCGCCGGAATTTGGCGACGGGCTCGATGAGGTGATCGGCGGTGAAGACCGCGATGATCGCTTCCGGATCAAGTTGGGCGATGACGGCAGCGCCATAGCCGGCGGCATGAAGCGTGTCGCGGCCGGCCGGTTCCCCCAAAAAACGGTCCGGTGAAAATCCGGCCAGCGTCCCGCCGATGGCCGCGGCATGCTGGCGGCTGGCGCAAACATAGCGCCGGGATGCAGGCACGAGTCCCTCCAGACGGTCATAGGCCAGTTGGAGGAGGCTTTTGCCGCCGATGAACGGAATCAGCTGCTTGGGCAGGGCGGCGCGGCTCATCGGCCACAGCCGGGTGCCGGAGCCTCCGGCAATGATCAGTGCATATCTCATGGATCTGGGCCTGAAGCAGGTTGCTGGGTTCGAGAACGTTTTCGGCAGGAAGCGGCTTCCCTGGCGCGGCAGCACTCTAGGGATCCGGCCGAAGGAATTTCAATGGCGAATCCTGATCGCAGCGCCGCCCGGATGCCGCGCCCGCCCCCGAGGCAAAGCGGCCGCGTCATTCGACTTATATCTGGACTCGCGCGACACTATCACTGAGGAATTCTCCCCAGTCATGAAAGTCGTCTGCGCCTGGTGCCAGAAACTTTTAGTGGAAGATGCCGCGAAGGATGCCAAAATTTCCCACGGCATCTGTGAGGATTGCCAGCGCCGGATGCTCGGAGGTTCGGTCAGGTTTGGCGATTTTCTCGACCGTCTCGACTTTCCGGTTTTGGTGACCGACCGCAACCTGCAGGTGGTGGAGGCAAACCGCGCCGCCGCGACGATCGCGGGTAGTTCCCGCACGCGGCTGAAGGCCGGTTCGACCGGAATGGCCATCGAGTGCTACAACGCGGGGCTTCCAGGCGGATGCGGCCAGACACCCCATTGCCATGGCTGCGCCCTGCGGAAGACCATCGCCGATACCCACGCCGACGGGCAGACACGCTCTGCAGTGTATATCGTCCCCCAGGCGCCGGATGGCAGCCGGGGCAAAATCCTGCAGTTTCGCTTCTTCACCCAGAAGGTTGGCGACTCGGTCATGGTCGTGATTGAGGAAACGGCATCCGTCGACCGCGTCGGACCGTGAGCCGCAAGGACGCCCCATTGCTAACATTGCCCGCCCTCTGGGCCGGAAAAATATCGAACGGAGGATTGCCGCGGCCGCATGCGGACTGCCGCGTCAGCCAGAATCGTACCGCAGCGGCAAACCGGCTCAAGGAGCCCGCCGGGCCAGCAACGTGAGCATGGGCCACCACCAGACAATGCGGCCGTCCTCCTCGCCGAGTTGCAGCGAAGCTTGGACCTTTGCCGGCGCGGTCCGCACCGCATCGAGCACCCGGGCCCGGTTCTCCTCCGATGTGGCTGCGGCGGCAAAATACCACTGCAGGTCCGGCTGTTTCCGGGGGTTCAATTCGGAGCGCAGGATGGCCAGATGCTCCCGGCGCACGAGCGATTCCCAGACGCCCCGCGCCAGGAACCGGCCGTGGCTCGGGTCGCGCCATTTCTCAACCGCCTGCATCCAGGCTTCGGTTGCGGGATCATCATCCGGGACGCTGCAATCGATCAGCAGGAAATGGCCGCCCGGTTTGAGCACCCGCGCGGCTTCGGCGACAAAGAGGCCGGGCGCACTGAAGTGATGCGGCGCAACGCGCACGGTCACGAGGTCAAACGTTCCGTCGGCGAACGGCATCTTTTCCGCCGGGAACAACCGGGTCTCGAGACGCAGGCCGGCTTCCTCGACCAGGCGCCGGGCGTTCTCCAGCATCCGCGGCGCGATATCCCCGGCGGTGACCTTCCAGCC
Source organism: Opitutaceae bacterium (assembly GCA_041649735.1). Taxonomy (GTDB): domain Bacteria; phylum Verrucomicrobiota; class Verrucomicrobiia; order Opitutales; family Opitutaceae; genus Fen-1467. The sequence goes on from JBAZMN010000021.1 coordinate 7,434, forward strand.
TTGGCGCGCCAGAAACAAGGCGGTGTGCCCTCCGCCAGTCGCGACATCAAGGGCGGTCGCTCCTGCGGCTGGCAGCACATCCCGCAGTCCATCGGCCACATCGCGGGTGTCGGCGAGAATGTGGGATTTGCCGTAGTGGTCGCTCTGGCGGTCAAATTGCGCGGCGGCAGCGGACTGATTCCGATCAAGCGGAGGCTGATTCATGAGGGATGGGCGGCAGATCGATCAAGCCGGCGCTGACGCTAGCCCGGCGCAGGGCCGAAGCAAATCATCCGGAGGCGCCGGCCAGCCACGCAACAAAAGATTGGCGGCACGGCTTCCCAGGATAAACCGTAGCTGTTTCGCAATCGCGACCGTCACCATGCCGCCCTGCCTGCCGAACATCGTTCACCTCGACGCCGATGCGTTTTTTGTCTCGGTCGAGCAGGCGCTGGATCCGTCCCTGCGCGGCCGGAAAGTGGCGGTGGGCGGGAGGCAGCGCGGGATCATTTCATCCGCCAGCTACGAGGCGCGGGCCTGCGGTGTCTATACGCCGATGCCGACGGCGCGGGCGCTCAAGGTCTGTCCCGACCTGATGCTCGTCGAGCATACCTCCGGCCGGTACGGCGAGTACTCGCGCCGGCTGTTCGATCTGTGCGCGGAGCTGACGCCGGTGGTGGAGCGACGCTCGATCGACGAGGGTTTTCTCGACGTGGGACCTTGCGGATTCAAGACGCCGGCCGACGTCGCAACCGCGGTGCACGCCCTCCAGGATCGCATCTGGCGGCAACTGCAGATCACGGTCTCCTTCGGCCTGGCCGCGAACAAGCTGGTCGCCGCCATCGCCAGCAAGCTGCGCAAACCCCGCGGGTTCGTGGTGGTGCCGCCGGGGACGGAGGCGGATTTTCTCGCGCCGCTTGGCATCGGGCGCCTGCCGGGCATCGGCGTGAAGACCGAGGCCGCCCTCAAGGCGCGGGGCGTCCAGCTCGTGCGCGACCTGGCCGGCCGGAGCGAGGCGGAATTGCATGCCCTCTTGGGAAATTCCTGGCGCGAGGTGCTGGCAACCGCCCGGGGCGAGGACGCGTCGCCGGTCGAAACCTCCGAGGAGGACGCGAAGTCCTATTCGCAGCAGGAGACGTTTCCCCAGGATATCGCCGACTGGGCGGAGATTGAGCGCATCGTCAAGCGCATGATCGACGAGCTCATGCCCAAGATCCGTGCCGACGGGAAACGGGCGCGGACGCTGACCGTCAAGGTGCGCTATCCCGGCATGGAGAATGCGACCGCCGGACAGAGCCTGGAATCCGCCACGGAAATCGAGGCACCGTTCTATCCGCTGGTGCGACCGCTGCTGCAAAAGGCCTGGATACGGAAAAAACCGCTGCGGCTGGTCAGCGTGCGTTTTTCCGGCCTGGAGGATGGACCCGCCCAACTGGAGATGTTTGCCCAGACGGATGAGAAGCGCCGGCGCCTGGCCGCGGTCCTCGACCGGCTGAACCGGCGCGGAAAAGCGCCGGTCGTCCGGCATGGGCACCAACTGGGCAGGGGCTTTGCGGATGAGCGCCGGTAACGACGGAACGGCACATTCATCCCCGGGCTGCGCTTGCGGCCACGGAAAAGTTGTTTTGAATCAGCGTCGATCCGTGTGATCCGCGGAAAAATCCGACCGCCATGCCCATCTACGAGTACTATTGCCCGGACAATAACAAAATCTACTCCTTCTACGCGAAGACGTTCGCGCAGGGGCAGAGCATTCCGAAGTGTCCCGACAATCCGTCCTACCGCCTGCGCAAGATCATTTCGCCCTTTGCGCTGACCAGCCGCACCCGGAAAAGCCAGGAGGGAAAGGCGGGGGCCGGCAAGGAGGCAACAGGGCCCGAGAACATGGGCGGCGATCTCGCGGAGGACGCACGGATGGAGGCGGCGATGTCGGCCATGGAGGGTGAGTTTGCCAACATCGACGAAAACGATCCGCGGGCCATGGGCCGCATGATGCGGCGCATGGCCGAGTTGACCGGGGAAAAGCTCGACGGGGAGATGGAGGAGGTCGTGCGCAAACTCGAGGAAGGCGCCGATCCGGACAAGCTGGAGGAGCAGATGGGCGATGCCATGGGCGGAGGGGAGGGCGGCGATCCCGACGATCTTTCCGGGGGAGGACCCGATGCCGGGCCCAGGTCGGCGGCCGATTCCAAGGAGGCGCGGCATCGCTTTCGCGTGCGCCGCGGCCCGCCGGTGCGCGATCCCAAATTGTACGATTACGAGTAGCCGCCGGCCGGCGTTCCACTCCGGCGCGAGAAAAGGTTCCCCCGCAAGGCTAGGGCGCGATGCGGAACGCGGCGGTCTGATGGATGTCCGCCGAGGAGGCGCCGACCTGCAGTTCGTACTCGCCGGCATCGACCGTGTAGGCGTTGGCGGCCGCATTCCAGCGGCGCAGCGTGGCGGCGGGAAAGGCAAGGTTGACCACGACCTGCTGCCCCCGGGGTACCCGCACCCGCTGGAACGCACACAGACGCTGCCGGGGCAGGTGCGGGTCCGCCTTCCCCAGGCGATGGGCGTAGACCTGCACGACCTCGTCGCCGTCCCGTGCTCCGTTGTTGGCAAGATCCACACTCAGGCGGATGGTGCCAGTGGCCTGGACCGCCGCCGAATCGAGCCGCACCGGACTGTAGGTGAACTTGGTGTAACTCAAGCCATGGCCAAAGGCGAAAAGGGGCCGGCCGGCAAAGAACCGATAGGTGCGGTTGGCCATCGCATAATCATCGAACGGCGGCAGATCTTCCGTCGAACGGTAAAACGTGACCGGCAGGCGTCCGGAAGGATTGCAGTCGCCGAAAAGGATGCTGGCGACCGCGGTGCCGCCTGCCTCCCCAGGATACCAGGCCTGCAGGATCGCGGGCAGATGCTCCGCTTCCCATGGCATGGCGATCGCGCTGCCGCTGCAGTTGATAAAAATGACCGGCTTGCCCGTGGCGTGCAGCGCCTGGAGCAGATGGGTCTGGACGCCGGGCAGCTCGATGCGCGAGCGATCGCCGCCGCTGAAGCCTTCATAGTCGACCCGCATCTCCTCGCCCTCCAGGTCCGGGCTGATGCCGCCGACGTAGACCACCGCATCGCTGGTGCGCGCCAGCTCCAGCGCCTGCCGGAAGTCGGGGGCATCCGGGTCGGCCTTTTCGCCGGTTTTCAGCGCCAGGGGGCAGCCGGTCGCCGCCACAACCTCGACGCCGGACCCGGCGGCCGCCTTGATGCCCTGCAGGATCGTGACCGGATGGGACGGCGTGCCACAGTAGTTGCCCAGCAGCATCGACTCCGAGTCGGCATTGGCTCCAATGACCGCCAGGCGCTTTAGCCGGGCCCGGTCCAGCGGCAGCACGCCGGTGTTTTTCAGCAGGGCGATGGACTCCTGCGCCGCCTTGAGCGCCAGCGCGGCATGGGCGGGAGAATCCACCTCCGACATGGGGATCTTCGCATAGGGGACCAGTGAATCCGGATCAAACATGC
>JBAZMN010000022.1:0-10788 GCA_041649735.1 Opitutaceae bacterium
GTCCGATTTCCCGGCGTTCGTCCGGAAGCCGGCTGCCGCTGAGCGCGTCGCTTTCCTCTCGGGCGAGCCGGACCGCTGGCGGAATGTGTCCGACCTGCCGTTGCGCAATGCGAATAATCCCGATCATTACCTTGATTGGGAGCAACTCGGCGAGGCCGGCCTCGACCCGGCGGCGGTCAGCCCGCTGCGGTATGAGTTTGCCCTGCAATTTGCCGCCGGACGGGCGGCGCATCCGGACCGGTTTTCCCCGATCGATCCCTCCAAGGATGCCGACCGCACCCGCGAGTGGCCGGGTTTCCTGCCGTGGACGATCGCGGAATACTTTGGGCGGTTGAAATCGGCCTTTTCCTACCTCCGCGCGTACGAACAGGGCGGCGGCACGGCCACCGAGATTGCCAATGCGCAGGCCAACATCGTTTATCTCATGGGCGTGATGGGTCATTTCGTGGGCGATGGTGCGCAGCCCCTGCACGACACCGTGCATCACCACGGCTGGGTGGGCGACAATCCGCACGGCTATACCACCGATCCGAAGTTTCATGCCTGGGTCGACGGAGGATTCATTGCCCGGGCCGGCATCAAATTCACCGGTCTCGCCCTGCAGGCGCGGGCCGCGAGGGTGCTGGCCGCCGTCCCGGCTGCCGGCGACCGCGACGCCCTGTTTGCCGAGGTGATGCGCTACCTGCGCGATCAAAATGCGCGCGTCGTGCCGCTCTATGAGCTGGAGCAGGCCGGCAAGCTCCGGGCGGATGGCTCGCCGGGCAGCCTCGACGGACGCGGTTTCATCGAGGAGCAACTGCTGCGCGGCGGAGAGATGCTGGGAAGCATCTGGCTCACGGCCTGGCGCACCGCGCCGCCGGACCAGTACCTGCTTGATCAGCTCGCGCGCCGGGCGGCGCAGTGAGGCGGCGGCCTATTCCGACCGGGTCGTGCCCAGGTAACGGATGGCCCGTACTTTTTCCAGTGTGACCAGCCCGCCGCTGATCATGCCATCGAGCACGGGCAGAAACGCGTTGATCTTCTCCTCGCTGTCGGTGATCTCGATCACCAGCGGCAGATCCATCGAAAGCCGGAGAATCTTGGTCGTGTGCAGCCGGCTGGACTTGCCGAAGCCCATCGCGCCGCGCAGCACGGTGGCGCCGGCGAGGTGTTGCTCGCGCGCCTTGAGCACGATCGCCTCGTAGAGGGGCAGGTGTCCATGGCGGTCAGATTCGCCGATGAAGATGCGCAGGAGGACGGAGTCGTGGGGTAGTTCCATGTCAGTGCCCTTTCAGCTGGTTGAGATAGGCGGCCGCCAGGTGGCCGAGCCAGACGGCCACCAGGCACGTGACGACCGAACCGACGGTGTTGCCGCCGGCCTGCAGCCATTCGCCGTCACGGGCGAGGTTGAGCGTCTGCAGGCTGAACGAGGAAAACGTCGTGTAACCGCCGCAGATGCCGGTCATCACGAACTGCCGCGCGTTGCCGCCGGCGAAAATCCGGCCGTCGGGTCCGGTCAGCGTGGCGTAAAAGCCGATGATGAATGAACCGGTGACATTGATGATGAATGTGCCCCACGGAAACGTGGGGCCAAATTGATTGGCCACCACCCCGGAGATGAAAAAACGCGCCACACTGCCGAGCGCGCCACCCAGGGCGATGAGAAGGTAGAGCATCATGACTGGTCTGTTTCAGGATGGACGGGAACAGGAGTCATCAGCGTCCGCAAGCGCGGGGCGGTTTTCCCTTTTGGGAAGGCGGAATCCATCGCCGGGCGCACTAAAAGCGTGAACCCGGCTCATGGCAAGCTGGATGAAACCGTTCTCGAAAACTGGTCGAACCCGGGTACTGTCGACAGGATGTTTCACGGTGGCAGATGGCTGGCTGCGGCCGGCTTTGTCCTCGGCCTGCTGGCCGGGCCGGGCCGGGCGGCGGCAGGTGACGAGACGGACCCTGCCAGGCGCATCATTATCCTGGCCAATGCCAACGAGGCCGATTCCGTGCGCCTCGCCCGTTATTATGCGGAGAAGCGCGGCGTGCCGGCCGGCAACATCATCGCGCTGCCGATGCCGCCGGAAGAAACCATCGGCTGGCCGGAATTCATCGCGGCCATCTACCAGCCGTTGCAGGATCAGCTGGTCGCCCGCGGCTGGATCGACGCCTTCGCCACCACGCTGACCGACAGCCTCGGGCGCAAACGATACGGCATCTCCGGCCATCGCATCAGCTATCTTGTCGTCTGCCGCGGGGTGCCGCTGCGGGTGGGCCATGAGCCGAGATTTTATGCCGACGAGTCGCGGCTGGCCGCCCGGGCGGAGTTTCGCACCAATCAGGGTGCGGTCGATTCCGAGCTGACGCTGCTCGCGCACAGCACCTACAACATCAACGGGTGGGTGCCCAATCCGTTGTTCCGCGCCGAGCAGTCCTGGCCCTTCGAGTACGAACCCGTGGTGAAGGTCACGCGTCTCGATGGCCCATCCTATGACGACGCCTGCGGCCTCGTGGACCGGGCGCTGGCAGCGGAGCGCACCGGCCTGATCGGCCGCTTCTACGTCGATGTGCGCGGACCGCATCCGAGCGGGGAACAGTGGCTCGAGTCCGCGGCGGGCGAGCTCGCCGACCTGGGCTTTGACGGCGACGTGCGCCGTGAAAGCGGAGCGATGCCGGTCAGCGTCCGTTTCGACGCGCCGGTGCTCTACTTCGGCTGGTATGCCAATGATCTCAACGGACCGATGGTCCGCGACGGCTTCCGCTTTCCCCCCGGAGCCATCGCCCTGCACATCCACAGTTATTCCGCACAGACGCTGCGTTCGGCGGCGGCGGGCTGGTGCGGGCCGCTGGTGGCGCGCGGCGTCACCGTCACCTTCGGCAATGTCTTCGAACCCTATCTGCAACTCACGCTCGAGCCGCACCTGCTGTTGCGGGCGTTGATTGCCGGCCGGACGCTGGGCGATGCGGCCTATTACGCGGAGCCGGCGCTGAGCTGGCAGTCCGTCGTCATCGGCGATCCGCTGTACCGGCCGTTTGCGGTCTCGCTCGATGAACAGCTCGCCCGGCTGCGCACGCTGCCCCCGGGACTGGCGCCCTACGTGCTGCTGCGCAAGGCGCGGTTGCTGGAGCTGGAGAAAAGGCCGGCGGAGGCGCAGCGGCTCCTTGAGGAAGGATTACGCGCCGATTCCGGTTTGGCCTTGCGTCTGGGACTGGCGCAGCGGCTCGTGGCGGGCGGCAACCAGGCCGGCGCAGTGCAAATACTCGCTCCAGTCAGCCGGCCGGAAACATTTCCCCTCGGCGACATTCCGCTGGCCCAGCAGGCGGCCCGCCTGCTGCTGGACGGTGGCGCGGCCCCCAAGGCCCTGCCCCTTTATCAGGCGATTCTGCGCAATGCCGCGCTGAGGCGGGACTGGCGCGCGGCCGTGCTGCGCGAAGCCCTGGGCGCGGCGCAGGCGGCGCACGACAGAAAACAAGCGGGAGCATGGGCGGAGGAGCTCGGCGGGATGAGCGCCGATCTGCTGCCGGGTGGAAAACTGTGATGCCAGGACGCCCGAGACGGGCGGGCCGGCAGGACGCCGGCCCTCTTGACCGTCCTACAGCTTGTCCACGATCCGGTCGGCGAGGCCGTAATCGATGGCTTCCCGGGCGTTCAGATAAAAGTCGCGGTCGGTGTCCCGGGCGATTTTTTCGATCGGCTGGCCCGAGGCGGTGGCCAGGATCTGGTTCAGCTCATCACGCAGTTTTTCCATCTCCTTTGCCTGAATGTTGATGTCGGTGGCGGGGCCGATGAAGCGGCCGGCGATCAGGGGCTGATGGATGAGGACGCGGGCGTGCGGATAGATCAGCCGCCGGCCTTTGGCGGCGGCGCAGAGCAGGACCGAACCCATGGATGCGGCCATGCCGGTGACGACCACGGTGACGGGCGAGGTCATCAGCTTGATGGTGTCGTAGATCGCCATGCCCGCGGTGATGGAGCCTCCGGGGGTGTTGATGTAGAAGATGATGTCCTTGCCGGGGGCGGCGGCCTCGAGGTAGAGCATTTTCTCACAGACGTCCTTGCCCGTCTCGTCGGTCACGGGTCCCCACAGGAACACTTTCCGCGCCTCGAGGAATTTCCTCTGAATCAGTGCGCCGATCGCCGGCGGCAGGGAGGCGGCCTTCGTCTCCTCCTCATGCTCATCGTCATCGTCGTCAAGACGGGCCGGCGGAGCCGGATTGCGGAAATCGGGAATCGGATACTGCTCGGGCATAACTGGTCAAACTGTGCGCGCCCGCCCCGGGTTGTCCAATGAAAAGGTGGAATCGCCGCCCCTGCTCCCGCGTGAGGGCAGGGCTGCCAAACTGCGACCAGTCCGCCGGGTTCAGCCGCGGAAGTAGAGATAGGCGCCAAGAATGCAGACCAGGACGAGGATCGAAGCCGCCATTTCGCGCCAGTCCCAGCTGGCGTAGGTCTTGGCCTTGTCCTCCTCGGTGGCCGTGCCGAAGGTCAGGCTTTTGATGCGGCCATAGTCGGGCTCGGTGGTCGCGAAGCTCACCACGACCATGACCACCGCCGAAACGAGCGTGATGATAATGCTGAAATACTGGAAGTTGATGTTGTTGATGATCCAGAGAAACGAGCCGGGCGTGTAGCCATCGGCAAAGCCTCCCAGCTTCATCGTGACCGGCGTGTCCACCAGCATGCGGAAGAGGCCGAGGGCGAAGCCCACCACCATGGCCCAAAGGCAACCGCGGGCGTTCAGTCGTTTCCAGAACACACCGAAGAAGAAGACCACGAAGATTGGCGGCGCCAGATAGCCCTGCACCGCCTGCAGGTAGTCGTAGAGGCTGTGGGCGCCCTGGACCACGGGAATCCACAGCAAGGCGATGAGCACCATGATGGTGGTGGCGATGCGGCCCGTGCGCACGATCTGGGACTGGGAGGCGGCGGGCTTGATTTTTCCATAGAGGTCCACGGTGAAGAGCGTGGAGCAGGCGTTGAACACGCCCGCCAGCGACCCCATGAGCGCCGAAAGCAGGCCGGCCACCACGATGCCCCGCAGCCCGGGCGGCAGCAGATACTTGACCATCAGCGGAAATGCATTCTGGGCGTCGAAGTTTGCCGCCATGTCCGGCACCTTGCCGCTCTTGACCAGGGCGAAGCAGATCATGCCGGGGATGATGAACAGGTACGGGGGGAACAGCTTGAGTGCGGCGGCAAAGATGCTGCCGCGGCGCGCCACCTTTTCGTTGGGGGCGCCCAGCGCGCGCTGCACGATATACTGGTCGGTGCACCAGTACCACAGGCCGATGACCGGCGCGCAGATCAGCATGCCCAGCCAGGGATAATGGGAATTAAAGTACCACGCCTGCTTCACGATGTGGCCGTCGGCCGCGCGCTCTAGCACCGGCGCCCACGTCGACTCCACCCCCGGCGGCGTCATCGGCTTCCACAGGTTGAACATGTCGGACCCGCACAACCCGCGCAGTTCGTGCCAGCCGCCGAGCTTGTACAGGCCGTAGAACGTCAGCGTCGCCGAGCCGCAGATGAGGACGAGCACCTGCACGGCGTCGTTGTAGGCCACCGCGCGCATGCCGCCGAGCGCCGTGTACAGGCCGGTCAGCACGATCACCGCCACCGAGCCGATCCAGAAGCTGTTGATCTCGACGCCCGCAATATGGAGATTAATTTCCGGCAGCAGCGTGGAGAACACGACGCCGCCGGCGAAAATGCCCACCGCAATCTTCGACACCACGAAGGTGACCAGGGAGACGATCGAGAGCACGTACCGCGAGCTGGTGGAGAAGCGCCGCTCCAGAAACTCGGGCATGGTGAACACGAGGGACCGGGCGTAAAACGGCACGAACACCCAGGCCAGCACCAGCAGACACCACGCATGCAGCTCGTAATGCGCCATGGCCACGCCGTCCTTGGCGCCCGATCCGGCCAGCCCCACGATGTGCTCCGAGCCGATGTTGGAGGCGAAGATGGAGGCACCAATGACCCACCAGCCCAGGTTGCGCCCGGCCAGGAAGTAATCGGCCGCGGTGTCCTTGCCCTTCTTCACCACCCACCAGGCCACGCCCAGCAGGACACCAAAGTAGAGGACGACGGCCAGCCAGTCCCAGCCGCCCAGGGTGGCCGGGACCGATTCCGCCGCCAACATCGGAGTCAGGGTATTCATGTTCTCGGGTGTAATCAGCTGTGGGTTTTGAGGGGAAAGAAAACCGTGGCACCAGGGGCAGGGGGACGGGCGTTCGCGGGGCGCTGAGCCTTACTCCGGCGCCGGCAGGGAACCGAAAACACGGAGCCGCGGAGCGGCTGCTGTCGGACGGATCGCACGACTATCACGACGGCATGCTTTCATGCACAAAACGGGACGCAGTTTGCCCATGACGGGTACGGGGGCGAGCATAAAGAGCCCCTGTTCGGCAAATCCGGTGGGCGTGGCGTCATGGCGGAATGCCGCTGCCTTCACCGCCCCGGCTAGGACTGGCGCTGGACGCGGGCTTGCAGCACCGAATCCACCGCGGCGCGCAGAGCTTGGGCGGCGGCGCGCGGATCAGGTGCGGCGCAGATGGCCGACACCACGGCGACGCCGTCGGCACCCGCGGCGATGACCCGCGCCGCATTGGCTGCCGTGATGCCGCCGATGGCGACGACCGGATACCTGAGACGGCGGTGGATGGCGGCGAAATCGGTCACACCGAGCACGGGGGCGGCATCAGCCTTGGTTCCGGTCGGGAAAACCGGGCCGAGTCCGACGTAATCGATGGTGTCGTCAAGGTTGCCGAGCTGGTGCTCCGCATTGATCGAAAGTCCGATGATGGCCCGGTGGCCAAGGATCGCCCGCGCGGTGGCGGGCGGCAGGTCGTTCTGGCCGACGTGGATGCCGTTGGCGCCAATCGCCTGGGCGACATCGACGCGGTCGTTGACCAGCAGGGGAATGCGGCGCGGGGCGAGCAGGGCCATGAGCGCCCGGCCGGCTTCCACCATGGCGGGGAGCGACCCGTCCTTGTGGCGCAGCTGCACCATGGTCACGCCCCCCTCGATGGCCGCGGCCACGGTTTCCACAAGACCGCGGCGGGCCGTCATCTCCGGGTCGGTGATCAGGTAAAGCGAAAGATCGAATCGGGCGCTCATGTCACCACCTTGAGCCGGCGCCGGATCGTCGCCGCGTCGAGCAGGTGCAGGGCGTCGAGCAGCTGGAGCTGGAGCGAGCCGGGCCCGGCGCTTTTCTCGGCGGCGATTTCCCCGGCGATGGCGAGGAAGCTGAGGCCGGCGGCGACGGCGGCGAGGCGGTCCTTCTCGACGGCGAGCGCCGCCCCGACCAGCGCGGTGGCCGTGCAGCCGAGGCCGGTGACTTTTGCCATGAGCGGATGGCCGTTGGCCAGGCTGACGAGCCGGGTGCCGTCGGTGACATAGTCGGTGGCGCCGGTCACGGCCACGATGGCGCCCGTGGCCTTCGCGAGCTGCCGCGCGGGGGCGAGGGCGTCAGCCGAGCTGTGCGAGGAATCGACGCCCCTGGTCTTCTCGGTGGTGGTGCCGGCGAGCACCATGATTTCGCTAGCGTTGCCGCGGATGCAGGCGGGGTGGAGCCGGGCGAGGTCGGCCGCGGTGTCGGTGCGCAGGGCCGTGGCGCCGGCGCCGACAGGATCGAGCACCCACGGAACCCCGCGGGCGTTGGCGGCGATGGCGGCCTTGTCCATGGCCTTGATCCAGGGTTGGGAGAGCGTGCCGAGGTTGATCACCAGCGCCTGGGAGAGGGCGACGAATTCCTCGACCTCCTCGGTGGCATGCACCATGGCGGGCGAGGCGCCGAGCGCGAGGAGGGCGTTGGCTGTGTTGTTCATCACCACGTAATTCGTGATGTTGTGCACCAGCGGCTGGCGGGCGCGGATCTCGTCGAGGATGGCGATGCAGCGATCGGCGGAGAACATGGCGAAGCACATTGTTCGCGAAGGCCGGAAACTCAAGTTCTTGGCGTCCGGCTCCGCGCCGGCAAAGCGGGGGTGCCGTTTGCGCCGGGCGGCGATCTTGCACATAATTCGTTCCGCCGCCCGCTCCCATGACTATGATGGCCAGACGCACTTTCGGCATGATCGCCGCCGTGATCCTCATCCTCGGCCTGATTGCCGGCATCAAGTACTCTTCGGTTCGCAAGCTGATCCAAGCGCGTGCCGCCATGAAACCGCCGCCGGTGACGGTGTCTGCCGTCCAGGCTGCCGAGAGTCCCTGGCAGCGACGGTACCACGCCGTGGGCAACCTGGCCGCCGCCCAGGGCGTCACGATGAGCAACGAGCTCGCCGGCACCGTGGCAAACATCGTCTTCGAGTCCGGCCAGCACGTAAAAGAGGGCGACCTGCTCGTCCAGTTGGACATTTCGACCGATGAGGCGCAATTGCGCGGCCTCGAAGCGCAGGCCGCGCTGGCCAAGATCACCCTGCAGCGTGCCCGCGAACTGCGCGCGGCCAATTCGAATGCCCAGGCCGATCTCGACGGCGCCGCGGCCCAATACCAGGAAGCCTTGGCGAGCGTGGACAATCAGCAGGCCATCATTGCCAAAAAAACCCTCCGGGCACCATTTTCCGGCCTGCTCGGCATCCGGCAAGTCAACCGCGGCCAGTATCTCGCCGCCGGCACCGCCATCGTCGCCCTGCAGGCACTCGATCCCATCTACGTCAATTTTTCCCTGCCGGAGCAGGATTTTACGCACCTCAAGGTTGGCCAGACGGTGCACGTGACAGTTGAGGCCTACCCCGGGGAGACGTTCGCCGGCGCCATCAATGCTTTGGATTCCAAGGTGGACGACGCCACGCACAACCTCGAGGTGCAGGCCACGGTCCGCAACCTGGAGGAGCGGCTGGTGCCCGGAATGTTTGCCAGCATCGATGTGGTCCTGCCGCAGCAGGACCAGTTCATCACCCTGCCGGGCACGGCCATCGTGTACAATCCCTACGGCAACGCCGTGTACGTGATTGAAAAGGGCCGCGATGCGGCGGGGGGCGAGACGCTCATTGCTCGCCAGCGTTTCGTCCAGCTGGGCGAGACCCGGGGGGACCAGGTCGCGATCGTGAAAGGTGTGCAGGCCGGGGAGCAGGTCGTCACGGCCGGCCAGTTGAAGCTGCGGAATGGCGCGGCGGTCCAGATCAACAATACCGTCGCCCCGGCCACCAATCCCGCCCCCGCCCCGCCCAACACCTGAGCCTGCGGCCGTGTCATGAAATTTACGGACCTCTTCATCCGGCGGCCGGTGCTGGCCACGGTGGTCAACCTGCTCATCCTGCTGGTCGGCTGGCGCTCCCTCTCGCTGCTCAACGTCCGCCAGTACCCGGTGAGCAACAGCGCGATCGTGACGGTGTCGACGCTCTACACGGGCGCCAGTGCGGACCTGATCCAGGGCTTCATCACCACGCCGTTGGAAAAGCAGATCGCCAGCGCCGACGGCATTGATTACGTCGAGTCGAGCAGTGCGCCCGGCGCCAGCACCATCACCGTGCACCTGGTGCTCAACTACGACCCCAACGCCGCGGTCGCCCAGATCATCTCGAAAATCGACAAGGTGCGCAACCAGCTCCCGCCTGGTGCGCTGCCGCCGACGATCGACGTCCAGGTGGGCGAGAGCACTGCGGCGATCTACCTGAGCTTTTCCAGCGATCAGCTCGACAACAACCAGATCACCGATTACCTCACGCGCGTCGTGCAGCCGAAGCTCGCGGCCGTCAGCGGCGTGCAGAGCGCGACGATCCTCGGGGGGCGTGTCTTCGCGATGCGCATCTGGCTCAAGCCCGACCGGCTCGCGGCCTACGGCCTGAGCCCGGTGCAGGTGAGCCAGGCCCTTGCCGCCAACAACTCGCTCGCGGCCGTCGGCGCCACCAAGGGCTCCCTCATGACCGTCAACCTCAACGCCGCGACCGACCTGCACACGGTCAATGAATTCAAGCGGCTCATCATCAAGCAGCAGGACGGCGCCATCATCCGCTTGCGTGACGTGGCCGACGTCGTCCTCGGCGCCGAGAGTTACGACACCGAGGTGCGGTTCAACGGGCAGGCGGCCACCTTCATCGGCATCTTCGTTCTGCCGACCGCCAACGCCCTGGATGTGGTCGGACGGGTGAAGGCGGCGTTGCCGGACATTGTCAGCGCGCTGCCGGCCGGCCTGCACGCCACCATTCCCTACGATTCGACGGCCTACATCCACGACGCTATCAACGAGGTACAGGACACGCTGGTTGAAGCTCTGGTCATCGTCATTGTGGTGATCTTCCTATTCCTGGGGTCGGCGCGTTCGATGGTGATCCCACTCGTGGCGATGCCGCTCTCCCTGGTCGGGGCGGGATTCTTCATGCTGGTGGCGGGTTTTACCGTCAATCTGCTGACCCTGCTGGCGATGGTGCTGGCGATCGGCCTGGTGGTCGACGACGCCATCGTGGTCGTCGAGAACATCCATCGGCACATGGAGGAGGGCCTGGCGCCGCGGGAAGCGGCGCTCCGGGGCGCGCGGGAACTCGGCGGTCCCGTGGTCGCGATGACGATCACCCTGGCCGCGGTCTATGCCCCGATCGGGTTTCAAGGCGGCCTCACCGGCACGCTGTTCCGCGAATTCGCCTTCACCCTGGTCGGCGCCGTCATCATCTCCGGGCTGGTCGCGCTGACGCTCTCCCCGATGATGTGCTCCCGGCTGCTGCGCTACGACGCCGACAAGCGCGGTTTCGCCCATTTTCTGGACGTCGCCTTCGAGAAACTCCGCGCCCGTTACGAGCACCTGCTCCACGGCGTGATGCAAACCTGGCCGGTGATGCTGATCCTGCCGGTGGTTGCGATCGCGGTGCTCTTTC
>JBAZMN010000023.1:0-10739 GCA_041649735.1 Opitutaceae bacterium
GCACGGTCGGGTCCTGCTTGATCGTGTTGAAGGTCTTGGCCTCGACCAGCAGCTTGTTGGGATAGACCCCAATCAGCTTGCGGATGGTTTCCTTGTAGGTCAGGATGTCCGCGATGAAGGTCGAGGAGGACCCGTCGGCCCAGCCGGCGTCGACGTCGTTCGAGCTGGTCCAGTTGCCGGAGGTCATGCAGGCGGTGGAGACGATGACCTCCTTGGCGAGCAGCACTTTGCGCATGGCGTACTTGACGGCCGTGGCGAACGGCCGCAGCACCGCGTCCGCGTTGTTGATGAGCTCGACCGGCACCGGGTGCCCGAAGGCGTACTCCTTGCAGGCGTAGGTGTCCGAGGTGAGCGGGTAGCCGCCGCGGGCGGCGATGGACCCGGGCCCGCGCATGCGCGCCTCGTTCCTGAACCAGGCGCCTTTCAGGAACTTGAAGAAGTAGTCGGACTGCTTTTTGACGGGTACGTAAGGGGCCACGCGGTCGGCCGCAAACATGGCCGGGCGGTAGCCGATGGCGACGTTGGAGAGGGCCGCGTCCTTATGGGCTGATTTGGGAGTCGGTTGCATTTTCTATTGTCTCCTTGATGGTCTGGTGGTTCGTGTTTGGTGTTTTGTGTTTCGTGTTTGGTGTTTGGTGATTATTAACCGCTCGGGCTCGCGCTGGAGCTTGGCGACACAGATGCCGAAGCCGACAGCGACGGGCTGATCGATGAGCTCGGGCTCGTGCTCGCGCTCGGGCTCGTGCTCGCGCTCGGGCTGACCGATGCGCTCGGCGAGTGCGATGCGATCAGCGGCCACTGGGAGTTGACCAGCAGCACGCCTCCCACGTCGTCCTCGGCGCCCGCGGCGAGGATGCAGATGCCGCGCAGCTCGTCCTCGGTCGATACCGATTTTTCGCCCTTGCCGTTGTCGGCTGCCCCGACGTATTCGGGCTTTATCTTGTCGCCCACCGCGACCGCCCCGTTCATGACGAGCTTGGAGGTTCCGGTCACGCGCACCACCGCGGCCTCGCCGGAGGCCGGGGCGTTCTGCAGGATGCCGACCGCCCACTCGCTGCCGCTGTCGAGCAGCGTGACCTGGGTATCGTTTTCCAGGTGAACGAACCGGTACTGGTGCGTTGCGAGCGACTCGCCGGCGATGTAGGTGATGTCCAATCCGCCGAAGTCGATGCCCATGGTGTTGTCTCCTTTCCCGCAGGCTTGCGGCGGTTAGACGCTCAAGATCGCGTAGGTGAGCAGCACGCCGCCGACGTCGTCCTCGGCGCCGGAGGCCTGGATGCAGATGCCGCGCACGATGTCGAGGTCCGTGTCGGCCGCGTCGCCCTTGCCGTTGTCGCTGGCGCTGACGTACTCGGCCTTCAATTTGGCTCCGACCGCGACCGCGGCGTTCATGACGAGCTTGGAGGTGCCCTCGATGCGGATCACCGCCGCCTCGCCGGAGGCCGGCGCGTTCTGCAGGATGCCGATCGGGAACTCGGTTCCGGCGTCGAGCAGGGTCGCGGTGCTGTCGGTTTCCTGGTGCACAAAACGGTATTGATAGCTGCTGAGATCCTCGGCAGCCGTCAGGACGATGTCGCG
Organism: Opitutaceae bacterium; assembly: GCA_041649735.1. Lineage (GTDB taxonomy): Bacteria > Verrucomicrobiota > Verrucomicrobiia > Opitutales > Opitutaceae > Fen-1467. Next base: position 1,579 of record JBAZMN010000023.1, read on the forward strand.
TCCTCCGAAGTCGATTGCCATTTTATGGTCTCCTTAAAAATTCGGGTTGCGGTTCAAAATGCGTGTCCGGTTTTGTCAGATCAGTTGGGCTGCACCGGCACCCAGGCCTTGGCGAGCTCGCGGTTCTGCTGGAAGGCGAGCTTGGTGGCCTCCTCGAGGTTGATGCCCTTTTCGGCCGCGATCTCGCGCGCGCGCTCGGCGAGCTGCAGGTGCGCGGCTCTTGCGGACGGTGCGGCCGGCGGCTCCTCGCTGCCCTGCGGCGGGGTGGCCTGGGCGGCGAGCTCTTTTAGGCCGTCGGCGCGCTTTTGCTTTTCGGCCTGGAAAAAGAGCTTGAAGCACTCGGCGGCCGGAGTGCCGTCTGCGATGGCCTGGCGGGCGACCGCGGCGTCGCCGTCGGCGGCCAGGATCTCGGAAACGCGCGCGCGCTCGGCGGCGGCGGCCTGGTCGGCGGCCTCTTTCTGGATCTGCGCCAGGATCTCCGGCGCATCTGCTTTGAGCTGGTCGATGGTTATAGGCATGATGTCTGCCTCCTTGTTTTCGGTTAGGGTTACGATTTCGACCGGCACGTCGTCGGTGCCGGCGGACAATACGATCGCGGCCGTGTCGTCGTCGCGGCCGAGCGAAACGAAGCTGACCTCGCCCACTTTGGACTCGAGCCAGATTTCGGCCGGGCCGGCGAACTCGCGGCCGTTCACGGTGGCCTTGGTTTTTTCGTCCTTTAGCTCCATGACCTTCGTCGGCCACACGGCGACCGAGGCCTGCCAGGGGTAGCCCTCGTCGGCGAGCGCCAGGACCTCGCGCGCGTCGCGGGTCGATTTCGAGAACTCGCCGGTCACGTAGAGCGCTCCGGCGTTCTTGAAGGCCTGGCCGTAGCCCACCACGCGGTCGCGGGCGTGCTCGCGCAGGACCGGCATTTTTTCCTTGGTGGCGATCCCCTCCACGTCGATCACGAGCTTGCCGAACCAGGTTTCGAGCTCCTTGCCGGTGTAGGCTGTGATGGCGAACTCGCGGCGCACCTCGGCCTGGTCGGGCTTGGCGGCGTCGATCGTTCCGACGGCCGTGAACTCGACCGGCAGCGAGAGGCTGAGCGCCTGCCGGGTGGAGCGCTCCTCGTTCCAGAAGACGTTGCACATGGCGTAGGCCTGGTCCGCTTTTTTGCCATCGGCGGCCACCTCGGCCGTGCAGCGCTTCAAAAAGTCCTGCTTGGACTCGCCCTTATTCGGTTTCGGCATCTCGCTTGTCCTCCGCGGGCCCGGGCTTTTTGCTTTCGCTTGAAACGATCACGACCCCGAGCTCCTTGATCTTTTTCTGCTCGCGCGCGCGCTGCTGCAGGACCTCCTCCCAGTCGCGGCCCTGGCCGGCGCACTCCTCGGCCAGCGTGGAGAGCCCGCCGTCGGACGCCTTGAGCGAGCTTTCGACTTCCTTGACCGGGTCGACCCAGCCCCAGCCTCCGCCGATCCAGCCGGCGCGCGTATACTCGTGGCGGTGGCGGTAGAAGTCCTTGGCGTCGAACTCGCCGCGCAGGAAGGCCTCCTCGAGCACGAGGTCCCAGACCGGCTGACAGAAGCGCCGCGCGAACCAGCTGCGCCAGTTCGTGAAAACGCGCCGGCCCTCGAGGAGCGCCGCCCGGGCCGATGAGTAGTTGGTTTTGGAGAAGTCCTTGACGAGCAGCTCGTAGGGCAAACCGATCGAGGTGCCGACCAGGCGCAGCACGGTCTCGATGAAGGCCGGGAAGGCGTCGCCCGGCCGCTTGGGGTCGACCGTGTGGATCGCCTCGCCCGGGTTGAGGTAGGATACCATCCCGGGCTCGATACCCTGGATGCGGGCGCCGGTCGAGGCGTCGGTGGCGGTCGCCATGTTGGCCGCCGAAAACATCGAGTCCTGCTTGGTGATGAAGACCGCCAGGCAGGCCGCCACGCGGGCCGCCACGACCTCTGCCTCGAGGTAGTCGGCCAGGTCCTTGAAGTAGGCCAGGACCGGCGCGAAAAGCGGGATGCCGCGGCTCTGCCCGGGGCGCTTGGTCGGGAAAACGTGCAGGATCTTAGGACGTCCGGCGGCGTCCCGGGCGGCAATTTCGTTGTATTCGAGATTGGTCTGCCCGGGCGAGAGCGGCCGGCGGATGAAATAGCCTAGCGGCTCGCCGCGCTTTCCGAAGCGGATGCCGTTTCGGACCTCGAGCGAGTTGACGCGGTTGACCGGGTTCTGCAGCCGGTCGGACTCGATCAGCTCGAGGCAGCGACCGTAGGGCCGCCATGGCTCGTTTGCCCAGGTCGGAACGGCGATCGTCTCGCCGTCCTCGCAGACCTTGCGCAGCGCGAGGAACTGGATCTCGTCGAAGTCGAGCACGTTGCCGGAGTCCGCCATGGGCTTCCAGCGGTCGAAGGCCGTTTCGGCCTGGCGCTGCAGCTCGGCCGCGCGCTCGTCGCTGATGCCGAGCATCTCGCCGCGGATGCGGCTTTGCGGTTTGAGGCCGGACCCGACGATGTTGACTGCGTATGTCTCGGTGGCGCCGGAGGCGACGGGGTCGTTGCGGTTGGCGTCGCGGGATCGGTTGCGCAGAAGCTGCAGCTCTGAGGATCCAGGGGTGGCGGCCTCCGGGCCGAACGAGACCCAGTCGTTGCGCAGGCGGGTGATCTCGGCCGAGCGGTACATGGTGCCGGCGAGCGCGAGCTGCGTTTTTGAGCGCAGGCGCTTGACCGCCCAGCCGGGAGAAACGGCGGCGATGGCGCGGTCGAGCATGGTCTGCTTGGGAATGATGCGGGCGGCCTGCTGGGCCTCGATCGGGCTCATGTCGGCCTCCCGAACTGGACGCGGTTGATGAATCCGCCGGTGTCGCCGGCCGCCTGCTCCTCCTCGTAGCGCTTGAGCAGCTGCTGCTCGCGCGCCGTCAGCGCCTCGAGGCGCGCGCGCACCACGGTGCCGTGCGGTCCGGACAGCTCCTGGCTGGTCAGGCAGGCGGTGATCGCCGCCTGGACTTCTTCGAGCTGCTCGAGGGTCGTTTTTACGGCCATAAAAAATCCCAAGCTATAGGTGGGCTCTTTTGCTGCCTACACTATAGCTTGGGTTTTTTCGGAAAAACGCGGAAACGGTATGGAAAAACCCTTAAAAAACCTCGGACAATCTCAAATGGCCAATAAAAAACTTGACCGCATTATTCGGCATCCTCCTGAACCTCACCGCCGCCCTTGATGGTGATTTGCTTGAAAAAAAGGTCGATGTTGTCCGTGTGGGCGAACCAGCGGCGGTTGATCACGCGCGCCGGCAGCCCGATCTTGATCAGCTCGTAAAACATCGGATCACCGACGCGCAAATAGTCGGTAATGTCCTTTTTGCCGATTAAGAGCCGGCCGCGGTGTCCGTTAGGTGCCATTTATTATAACTTTTTTTGGGTTGATTTTTTGAAAAAAAGTTCCAAATAATCATCATCATTAATTCTTTTTATATCGTCCCGCTGCGGCCATAAAATCATGGCATCTTTTTCGCTACATGCTGGATATTTTTCACATTTTTTTACTTTTATTTTTATTTCCGAATTGCTCAAAACGACCAGATATAGATCTAACCTGCTTCCGCAATTTTCGCATTTTCCCTCTATATCTTGATCAGCCATTCTTCTATAAAAAAACCACTTAATACCCATATACACCTCCCTAAGTTTTTTTGACCATCCAGCGCGCCACGTCGAGCAGCGCTTCCTGGATCACGACTATGCGGGTCCATACGTCGTTTCTATTCATTCCAGAAAATCGGTCTACTATCGGCAGCAGCTCGTGCAGCCGGCTCAGCTCGTTTTTCAGGCCGTGCAGCGCCACGGTCGCCGTGCCGTCCTCGAGCGCATCGAGATCCTGGCCAGTGACCAGCTCGAAAACATTTTCGGAAGTGTCTGCCGCCATTAAACACCGCCTTTTTGAATTATTTAAACCTTGCCGCGTTAGGTTACGCCGACCGCCAATGGCTGCAATTCGTCCTCGGCCTTGCCCGCTCCACGACCACCTTGGCGAGGCAGCAGGGAAACTCCTGCTGGTCCTCGTTTTTCCACTCGCTGCAGGTGGCGCAGCCGCGCTGATGCGTTTCTTCCGGTTCAATCACGTTTTTTCTTTTCGCCATGGGGTCCTCCTCATGAGTTGAGCGCAGCGATGATATGCGCCATTTCCGGCGTGGTCCGGCAGTAATGCCGCCAGGCCCTTTCCACCTCGTCCGGCAGCGCGGCCGCCGCCATTTTGATCATATAATTTTTTTTGAGCAGGTCGATCGCCAGCGTAAGCGCCTCGCGCATGTCTTCGGCCTTGCGCGCATTTGCTTTTGCCGTCAGGACTATTTTTTTGATGTCGCTGTCCATCATCTCCTCCCGATCCACGAACCGCTGCCCGCGGGCCGCACCCACTGCGAGGACGGCAGCGCGGCGGCTGTTTTTTCAAGCGGCGTCTGCTGTTTCTTTGGCTCCGGACGCGGCCAGAAGCGGATGCCCATGAAATCGGCCGCCACCATGTTCAGCACCGAGCAGTCCCAGGCGTGGTTCGCGCGGTTTTTCGGGTTGATCCACTGGCCGGTCTTTTCGTCGACCACCTCGGCCGTCATCTGCCGGGCCCACTCCTCGCTGCACTCAGCGGAAAGCCGCCATGCGCCCGGGTCGGCCGTCGATACCTTGAGCCGTCCGTCGAGCGCGTCCTTGTACTGGTTCACATTGATGTTGAGCAGCTTGACGCCGCCCGGGATGGCCTTGGTGGTGCCCGGGTAAACGTCGATTTTTCCGACGCTGTGCAGCCCGCTCATGCGGCCCTGGCCCTTGCTCGGCATGACCGGCGATGGGTGCGGCATGCGGCAGTAGTCGTAGACCTCCGAGGTGCGGTGGCCGCCCGAGTCGATCAGCGCGAACTTGACCGCATGGCGCACGCCGTCCGCGTCCTTGTACTCGGATCCGAAAAGCACCTGATCGAGCGCGGCGAAGCTCTCGACAAACCCGCAGCGCACTTGCCAGGAGTCGGCCTGCTGGCCCCACCCCCAGGCCCGAACCTCGTACCAGAAGCCGTTGTCCTGGGTGTCGATCCCGGCCGTCAGCGCGGCCACGACCCCGCCGGACGGGACCAGGCCCTGCGGTCGCTCGTCGCGCAGCGCCAGGATCGCGTCCTCCTTGCGCTCCTGCTGGTGGATCACCCACGGCGCGGCCTCGTGGTTGTTTTTGAAGTCGCGCAGCTTGGTCTTGTCCCGCAAACCGCGCAGGAAGGCCGCTGCGGCGTCCGAGAGGCTGACGAAGTGCGAAACCCAGCTCGGAATGTGGAAGCCGATCTTTGCCGGCCGCTGGCGGTCGAGGTGCTCCATCAGCTCGATGCCGTGATCGCCGTCGGCCTCCTCGCCCACGCGCACCCGCCAGCACCCGGCGCGCACGGACTGGTCGCGGCGGGCGTCGTCCCATAGGCTCCCGCAGTGGCGGCAGGCGTAGCGCGCGAGGCGCTGCTGCTCGACATCCTCAGGGTCGCGGCTTTCGCCCCACTTTATTTGACCGAATACCATCACCTGCTCGCGCCGGCAGTCCGGGCATACCGCCACCCAGTCGAAGACGGCCTGGGCCTCGTGGCGCATGGCCTGGTTGATAGGGCCGGCCTCGATGGTCGGGGTGGAATTCTTGACGATCTTGCGGGTGCGGCGGTAGGTGATGGTGCGCTTCGTTCCGAGCGAGATCGGGTCCGCCTCGCGCTGGTTTGAAAAATCCGGGTATTTGTCGATCTCGTCGAAAAACACCATCCTGATCGGCTTGTTGGCGAGACGCGAGGCAGAGCGCGCCCAGGCCATGTAGATCGGCATGTGCGTCAGGTTGATCCGCAGCCCAGATAGGTCGTCGCGGCTTCCGGTGAGGTAGCGCGAGAGGCGGGTCGAACTCGAAAACATGGGCTGGATCCGGTCGCGCGAGTTGTCGCGGGCGGTTATCTCGTCCGGCATGACCACCAGGACCGGGCCCGGGTCGCAGTCCGCCGAATAGCCGATGCAGTTGTAGATCGCCTCGGTCATTCCGGTCTGCGGCGCCTTGCAGCAGATCACGCACTCGACCGCCGGGTGCCAGATCGCGTCCATGATGCCGACGAGGTACGGCGTGACGTGGTTTTTCCATGGGCCCGGAAGCGAAGACATGGTTAGCACCCGGTGCTGCTCGGACCAGACCGAGGCCAGCACCTTGCGGCGGCGCTTGAAAACACGCCGCTCGCCGCGTCCGAAACGCACCTCGATCACCTGGCCGGCGCGCTCGGGCTGGCCCGGGATGGACGGCAGCTCTGTAAGTATATCAAGCGCGGTCTGCATGCGCCTCCGGCATCACGATCACTTGGAACGTCTCGCGGTTGGCGTAGTCGTTCAAGAGCTCCTCGATGTCGGCCTGCATCCGGTCGCCCATGGCCTGCGGGCCCTTGGACTTGCCGAGGTCAAGCAGCTCGGAGGCGCGGCTCTGCGCCAGGTGCCTAAGCCCGTGCAGCAGCACCGCCGCGCGGGCAGATAGCTCCTGGTCGAACTGGTCGCGCGGCATCCACTGGCCCTTGTCCTTTTCAAGCTCGAAGGCGAGCTTTTCGTATTTCTTCTCTAAAAGCCTGTATTCGGCCTCGCTGCGCTGCTTGGCGATGCGGTCGAGCTCGCCGGCAGCCACCTCGGCCAGGCGCGGAAGCTCCTCGCGCGAGGCGTATTTGTCGGCATCGTCGACCGAACACGGACCGCGCGGCAGCTTGCCGGCGCGCGCGTCCGCATAGACTTTTGATTTTTTAACCTTGAAACCGCGCTTCTGTAGATAGCGCACCACTTCAAGCGTATTTGGCAGTACCTCCGATTTTTGATTTTTGCTTTTCGATATTACGGCATCAAGCGCCGCCGTGGCCGCCTCCAGGGCGCGCAAATTGGCATGGCTGGCGTCGACAATGACTGCGTCCTGGGCGTCCTTTTTTGCCTTTACCAGGATGGACAGGTCGCGGTTGTTTATTTTTGCTATCAGGTCAACCAGCTCGTCTGACATTAGCCGTCTTCCCGGTATAATCTTCCCATCGTTTAACGATTGTGTCGCAATAAATCGGATCGAGCTCAATAAGCCTTGCGCGCAATCCAAGCCGCTCAGCCGCAATTAGGGTGCTTCCAGATCCTCCGAATGGGTCGAGCACGATGTCGCCACGCCGCGCAGAGTTAACCAGCATGCGCTCAATTAGCGCGACGGGCTTCATTGTAGGATGGTCCTTGCTGACATTCGGTTTTTTTTCCAAAATTATCGTTGTTTCAACTTCTTCGGCAACTGCGTCCGCATCGACCGTAAACGCCCTATCTGCCGTCATAATCAGATAACGTTTGCCACCATCTAATGGCTCCATTCCAGTTGAGGACATGATTTCTTGCACAGTCGTGCGGCGTCTACCACCATACCATGCATGCGCAGCACCATCGAGCCAGCCATATAGAATTGGCTCGTGCATCCATTGGTAGTCCGATCTTCCCATAACCAAGGTATTCTTTTTCCAGATTATTACTCCTGACAGTTTAAAACCTGCGGACACGAATTCACTGGTAAATGCCGCGCGCTCTGTTTCGCTGTGCGCTACATAAACTGGACTCCCCAGCTTAATATTAGAAGCGATCTGTGCGAACGCCGCGCCTAAAAACTATCTAAAAGCCGATGCTCCCATGTGATCATTAAGAATCTTTTTTTGTATCCGGTTGCCTTTTCCGCGGCGATTTAAAAAAGTTGCTTTGTCACCATAGTTCACGTTATATGGTGGATCAGTCCAGACACAATCGGCCTTATCTGATAAAAGCAGCCTCCCGTAGCTCTCTGGCGTTGTTGAATCTCCGCAAATAAGCAGATGATCTCCGAGCTCATAGATATCGCCTTTGAGCGTGCGCGGATCTTTACTCGTCGGAGGCGTGGCGTCAGGATCTTTACCGCTTGAAATTGGAACGACTAGATCTGCTATTTCTGCCGAAGTGAATCCAAGCGCCTCTATGTCGAATCCATCAAAATTTAATGCGGTCAACTCCTTTGAAAGCATTGCGTTGTCCCACCCAGCATTTAAAGCGAGCCGATTGTCCGCCAGCATTAAAGCACGTTGTTGTGACCTCGTGAGACCATCCACTATAATACAAGGAACATCATCAAAACCAAGGCGCTTGGCCGCCTCGTATCGACCGTGCCCGGCGATTATCTCGCCACCAACAGATACCAACAGTGGGTTTGTGAACCCGAACGCCTGGATCGCCGCCATGATTTGCTGCAGCTGCTTTTCTGAATGTGTCCGCGCGTTGTTGTCGTTTGGTATTATTTCTCGCAAAGGTTTTATTGAATGTTTGTAGTAATTATTCATCTCGTTTAAACACACCTTTAATAAGATTGCGTCCTGTGATTATCTCCTCTCCATGGTGCAGAAGGTAGTCCAGCACCTCGCAGTCCTGAAAAACCAGCTCCGAAATGCGCCGCGCGGTGTCCCAGTTCTTCGCCTTCCAGCTCTGGTTCTCGCGAATATGGACCCGCGAGCCGTCCGGCGCCACCCGGATCTGGACCGGGTGCATGCGCAGCAGCCCTGCCAGCTCATCCAGCGCCGAAATCGTCGGAGCAGAGGCCCCAGGCTTTCCGCCCTGCCACGCGACGGCCTGCTCGTCGGCGGTATGCGCACTTCCGCCTCCGGTCGTCGCCGCCTTGCCACCTTCTGCCAGCTTCAATTCGCACTCGCCCGCCCGCCCGGTTATTAGCCCCATCGGACTTGGTCCCAAAACGAACCCGCGCGGAAGCCCGGCCTCGACCCAGGCGCGCACGTCGACGCCGGCCGCGTGCGCCTCCCCGGGGTCCTTGCCGACCGGCACCGGCCAGCGCCGCGAGCGCGGCAGGTGCTCGCGCCACCAGCGCATAGCGTCCGCGCCGGCGCGGTCCGAGTCGAGCGCGACCAGGACGAGCGCGCACTCGGCGAGCGCATGGTGCAGCTCTGGCCCGGGCTTGGCCGTGGCAGAGCCGAGTGCGACCACCGCGGCGAGGTCTGCCGCGATCCCGGCCAGCATGATCGCGTCGAGCTCGCTTTCGACCACCACGGCGACCCTGGCCGGAAGCCCGTGCGCCATGCAGGCCATGGCCGAGCCCGGCAGCACGTAGTAGCGCGGCTCGCGGTCCGCCCAGCGGCGGATGCGGATGCGCCGGATCCGGCCGTCTC
>JBAZMN010000024.1:0-10534 GCA_041649735.1 Opitutaceae bacterium
CTGCCTGGGCGGTTCGCTGCTCTTTTACTTCGCGACCAACACCGCTTCGTTTCTCGGCGACGCCTTTTATGCGAAGACGCTCACCGGCTGGTGGCAGGCCATGACAGTCGGCCATCCCGAATTCCCTCCGACCCTCTTCTTTTTCCGCAACACGATGGTCAGCGATCTGCTTTTCACCGCCACATTTGCCCTGGCGATGGAATGGACCGCGCTCCGGGCCAACCTGCCGAGTCTGCTGAAAACCCGGGCCGCTCCGACGGTCTGACCACGGTCGGGGTTGTTTCAAGCCGGGCTTTTTCCGCCCGGCCAGGTTATGGGCAGCCCGTAGCGCAACCACCGGGTTGGACCGCTCGGCAGGGATTGCGGCTGTCCGGCTTCGTCTGCCCACCGGAGCCATCCTCTCGCCCTCCTGCCCGCCTGCAGCTGCGGTGGACTAAAGCAAATCCGCCGCGAGTTCCGCCAACTTCGAACGCTCGCCCTTGGTGAGCTTGATGTGGGCGGCGATCGGCTGGCCTTTCATGCGGTTGTGGCAGTAGACAAGTCCGTTGCTGCGCGAATCGACATAGGGGTTGTCGATCTGGGCCGGATCACCAATCAGCACGATTTTGGCACCCTCGGAGATGCGGGTAATGACCGTTTTCACCTCGTGCGGGGTGAGCTGTTGCGCTTCATCGAGAATAAAAAACCGCCGGGCGATGGAGCGGCCACGAATGAAGCAAAGAGCCTCGATCTCCACCAGGCCGCTCCGGATGAGGCGCTCATATGGTTTGACCGCGACTCCATTGGCCGGCCCGGTGACGGGCACATGGCTGGACGATTGGAGGAGCGCCTCCTCCTTTTTCTTTTTCTTCTTGCTGGCTTTTTTTCCGGCAAATTGCGGATCCTTCGGCGGCTTGGACGGTATGAGCACCTCCAGTGCATCATAATAGGGCTGCAGCCACGGCTTCATCTTCTCCTCAAGGGATCCGGGCAGAAACCCGATGTCCTTGCCCAGTGCGATCACCGGCCGCGAAATCGCCACGCCGTCGTAACGGCCGTGTTCGTCGCAAACCTGATGGAGTGCGCAGGCGGTGGAAAGCAGGGTCTTGCCCGTGCCGGCCTTGCCAAAACAGGTGATGAGCGAAATACTTTCGTCGAGCAGCGCATCCATGAAAAACTGCTGCTCGAGATTGCGGGCCCGGATGGGGATTCCGCCAGGTGCCTTCACGAACTCCGGAAGACGCAGCCGCCGCACCAGCCCGCCCCCATGATACCGGGCGGGCATGGTCTTGCCCTCGGCAGAGACGAGCAGAAGGTACTCGTTGATCGCGAAGGGCTGCGCGATCTCCGCCTCCAGCTCAAATACCCCCTCCGATGCGAAGCGCTGAAGTTCGTAAACGCTGACCGGAATGCGTTGATAGGAGTCCTCATCCGTATTCTCGGGGACCTTGTCGTTGAGATAGTCCTGCGACTCGAGGCCGACGGCCCGCGCCTTGAGCTGAACATTGACATCCTTGGTCACCAGGATCGTCGGCGGAGGAAAAGTCTCCTGGACAAAGAGGGCACACGCGATGATGCGGTTATCCTTCTTGGAGAGATCCGGCAGGACCGCGCGGAGCCGCTGCATGGCCGGCGAGACCCGGTTATCCTCAAGCAGGTACCGGTTGATGATCACCGAGAGAGTCCCGCCATTGGACAGTTTGACTCCTTCAAGCATGGTTCGGGAGTCGGGCAACAATTCCTGCAGGATCCGATGCACGCGCCTGGCATTGCGCCCGCGTTCGGTGGATTGTTCCCCTTTAATGGCATCAAGCTCTTCCAGCACCTCGACAGGGATGGCGAGGTTGTTATCCTCGAACTTGAAAATTGACTGCGGGTCGTGCAGCAGAACGTTCGTATCGAGGACGAAGGTCTTAACTTTCCCCGTGACCTTGAGCTGCGGTTGAAGAGTGATGCCCCCGCTCAGGTGTTCCATCGATGTGGATATCTTGTGAAGAACTCTGTAAGTTTCTGACCGATTGTCGATACCGGAGTTCGACGTTTTGCGAATGAATATCCCAGTCACTCCGTCCGGCCCAGATATCGATCAGTGATCGGGTGTCAGTTATAGGATAAGCATCAGGCAAATTTGCGCCAGCGAACATCGCATTTTTGCAAAAAGAAGGCGGGCCGCCTACCCCTAAGCGGCCCGCCATTTGCTTTCTTTAGTTACCCCAATTCTCCCGCTAAGCAGGAGAGTGTGTAGCTTCAGCGTCACCGTAAGACGCCAGAGTTGGCCGGATGCTTCAATAAATCTTCCCCAAGCCCGTACTAATCTCCCAAGTTATACTCCGGATTTTAAATCATTATCAGATCTCATCGAAATCCCATGCGCCTTGGCGCGTTTCGCCGTTCTGATCAACCCCCAGATCCGCAGCATGTGTTCAGCCATGTTTCTGAAACTGACATTTTTAACATCATCATGGAAAGATACTTCTCCAGGCAAAGCCGCGGCTTGGCTTCGTTCCCGGTAATAGAACCTGAGTTCGTGGGCCAAGGCTGATGTGGTGATAAGTTCATTTGCCTCTTGCTGCGAAGCTGCACGAACTTTGGCCTGCCAAAAGTGTCTCTCTTCAGTATGGCTTTGGATGTAATCGAACAACAGCTGCTCAGCCCGGTTGAGACTCATGGCCTGCATGTTGCGGCAAACTACCCCTAAAACAACCCCGGAGATCCGGTCCAAAGCAGCATTGCTTTTACAGGCCCCCTTGCTAGGCTTCACACAATTTTAACCCCCACTTTCCCCATGTGGCAAAAACTGAAAGAACAACTCCCTGCTGTCATCCTTACCGCGCTCGTGGTCGTGGGCGCCGCCTTTTTACTTCATCTGAAGACGGTCAACGACATGTCGGCGCGCCAGCAGCAGGAAATGAACACCCTGCGCGATCAGACCAATGCCGAGCTCAAGGCCACCGCCGAGGAAACCCACCGGCAGATTGAAGCCGTCAACAACTTGCTGAAGGACGCCATTCAAAAGCGCGCGGCCGATGTCTTCATGACGGAGCAGGAAGTGAACAAGTTGAATGCAGAGCGGGTCAACCAGCTCGCTGAGGCCATCGCCCAGAAAATCCAGCCTTACAATCCGCTGCCCAAGACCCCCGAAGAAGCAGAGCACCAGCAAAATGAACAGGTCGACAAGGTGTCGGCACGCCTGACCGAGCGGATTCAGCCCATCTTGGCCGACATGGCCAAGGACCAGAACCTCACCCGTGACCAGATTGCTGCCTACAGCCAGAAGATTTCCGACCAGATCGGTAACGTCCTCACTTCCGAACTCGCGTCCAAGCAGCAGCTCAACAACAACCTGGTGGCCTCCCAAGCGGTCGCCCGGGATTCGCTCAAGTTATCCCAAGAGGTCACGGCACTCTATCTGAGCAGCTTCAAGGACCAATCGCTGGTCACCCGCTTGCTTACGCTCCCGGCCAATGTCGTCAGGGATGCCGCCAGCCTGAGCATTGTCGATAGCACCGAGAAAAAGAAACTCGAAGAGCGGCTCGTAAGCCAGATGAACACCCTGCAGAAGCGCTTGGAGGATATCGACGCACAGATGCCGAAGAAGTAATCTCCTGTCCGGCTTAGCCTAGATCGAAAGCCACGCGCCAACCGTGCGTGGCTTTTTTATCGCTCCTGCGGGGCCCGGACGGCCGAGACGCAAATCTGGCCGGGCAGCGGAATCAGCGCGCGCCAGAGCCCCCCTGACGCAACCCAGCCCCTACGGGGCGGGCGCGAGGGACACACACTGATAAAGAACTCTGCCGTTGGGATAAGGCGTCGATCCGATCACAAACAGTTGCCGGCCGGCGGCGGAAAAGGGCAGGCCATTCGCCAAGCGTTGCACCAACCCGTCCTCTTTTTCAATGGCTGTAATCCAGTCGGCGTCCTGCGCCAGCACAAACATGCTGTGCGGCGGAGCAACCAACACGGAGAACGCCGCCACCCGGGCGCCCGGCCGCTCTCCCGCCACGGCGGTTTCCGCGGGTACCGCGGCGGTGACCGTTTGCGCCTGCTTGACCTCCAGCTTGATCATCCGGGCGACAGCCTCCGGCCCGGCATTGCCGAGAGACTCGCTCACCCAATCCAGGAGCAGGTTGCGCACGTCGTTCAAATCGGAGGCATGGGCGATCGGCTCGATGCCCCCGGTCTTCCGCATCGCCTTGACCAGGCTGGAAATCTCCTTGAGGTAGACGTTTTTTTGCGAGCCCGGGATGTAATACATCACGACGAGGTGCACCGGCTTGCTGTCAGAGGCGCCGTAATCGATGCCTTGGGATGACCAGCCGATGGCGCAGAAGAGCTCGCCTTCCTCGCGCCGGGCGCGGACATGCGGGACCCCGACGCCGAGACCGATACCCGTGTTGCATTCCTCCTCCCGCTGCTGAATCTCCTCGATGGTATCCGTGCCGACCTCAATGTCCGGGTTGGCATCCAGAATGCGCGCAAGGAACTCCAAGGCACGTGCTTTGCCCGAATCAGGCAGTTCGAAGAGCCGGCCTTCCTGCAAGGCAGTCAGTATGCTACGCATGATCGTGATCCAACTAATCGGTGCCGAACTTCCGGGCAAACCACATCTTCACATTGTGCGTCAGGACGCTATAAGCGATCAGGAATCCGGCCAGCCAAACAAAATAGATCGGCGGCAGAGGAACAAACCCCAGGTAATGGGCGAGCGGCGAGAACGGCAGCCAGACGCCCGCGGCCATGATGAGCACCGTCGTGAAGCTCATCGTCTTGCTGGCCCGGCTTTGGATAAACGGCAGGCGGTGCGTGCGAATGATGTGCACGATGAGCGTCTGCGTGAGCAACGATTCGACGAACCAGCCGGTATGGAAAAGCCTCTCCAGATAAGCCCTCGTCGTCTCCGGAGTGCCCGTAGCACCAAACGCGACGCAGCCGAAGAAATAGAGCATCAAAAAAAACGTGGCGTAATCGAAAATCGAGCTGATTGGCCCGACGACGATCATGAAATTCCGAATGCTGCGGATGTTCCAGCGGCGCGGCTTGTCGAGGTATTCCTGATCCACGTTGTCGAGCGGGATGCCGACCTGTGAGAAATCGTAGAGCAGATTGTTCACCAGCACCTGAATGGGCGCCATGGGCAGGAACGGCAGAAAATAGGCTCCGCCGACCACGCTGAACATGTTTCCAAAGTTCGAGCTGGCGCCCATCTTGATGTACTTGACGATGTTGCCGAACACCTTCCGGCCTTCGATGATGCCGTCCTCCAGCACGAGCAGGCTTTTCTCCAGGAGAATGATGTCAGCGGATTCCTTTGCGACATCGACCGCCGTGTCGACCGAGATGCCCACGTCGGCCGCCTTCATGGCGAGCACATCGTTGATGCCGTCGCCCAGGAAGCCAACGACATGCCCCTTGGCCCGCAGCGTCTGGATGACTTTCTCCTTCTGGTCAGGGGTCAGTCGGGCCAGGACGTTGGCCTCGTCCACGGCGCGGCTGAACGCAGCCTCGTCGAGCGCGGCCAGCTGCGGGCCGGTGGCAATCCGGGTGATAGGCATCGCCACGTCGTTGCAGACCTTGCGGGTGACGAGCTCGTTGTCACCGGTCAGGATCTTGACCGCCACCCCGGAACGGGCCAGCGCCCCGATGGCCTTGGCCGCCGTATCCTTCGCCGGATCAAAAAACGCAATGTACCCGAGCAGGATCAACTCCGACTCGTCCGCCACCGAAAATACCTGCTTCGATCGGTCAAACTCCCGGTAGGCGATGGCGAGCACCCGGTAACCCTGTGCACTCAGGTTGCGGTACTCATCCATCAGATCATCGCGAATGAGCCGGATGAGCGGATTGATGTCCTCGTCCACCTGGTAATTGTCACAGGCGGCGGTCACCTCCTCGACCGCCCCCTTGCAGACGAGCACGTGGCGGTCCTCGTAATCGATCACCACCGACATGCGCCGCCGCTTGAAGTCGAACGGAATCTCGTCGACCTTGCGGCAGTTGCGCTCCACATCGAGTTCAGTGTGGGCCAGGATCGCGCGGTCGAGCAGGTTGCGCAGGCCGGTCTGGTAAAAACTGTTCATGTACGCATAGCGCAGCACGTCCTCGCTGGGGCGATTGGTCACGTCGACATAGCGTTCGAGCACCACGTGATCCTGCGTCAAGGTGCCCGTCTTGTCGGTGCAGAGCACATCCATGGCTCCGAAGTTTTGGATCGCATGCAGCTGCTTCACGATGACCTTCTTGCGCGACATCATCAGCGCGCCTTTGGACAGGCAGACGGTCATGATCATCGGCAGCATCTCCGGCGTCAGGCCGACGGCTACCGACAGGGCGAAGAGCAACGCCTCGGCCCAGTTATGCCTCGTCAGTCCCACGATCAGGAACGTGATCGAGACCATGATCACCATGAAGCGGATCATCAACCAGGTGAAACCGCGCACGCCCTTGTCGAAACTGGTCGCCTCGCGCTTCGATCCGAGCTTCACCGCCAGCGAGCCGAAATAGGTGCGTGTTCCGGTGGCCAGCACGATGCCGCGGGCCGAACCACTCAGCACGTTGGTGCCCATGAAGCAGGCGTTGGTGAATTCGAACGCGGCGCGGCCCGCCGGCTGATTGACGTCGGCGTTTTTTTCCACCGGCATAGACTCCCCGGTCAGCGCGGATTGCGTGACAAAGAAGTCCTTCGCCGAAAGGATGCGCAAATCCGCCGGGATCAGGCTGCCCGCCGCGAGTACGACCACATCACCCGGCACGACCTCCTCGAGAGGCACCTCCATTTCCTTCCCGTCGCGCATCACCGAAACAGTGGTCTTCACGAGCTTCTGCAGCTTTTCCACCGCGCGGGATGAACGCGTCTCCTGGAAGTAGGAAAGGAATACGCTGAGGAAGACCATGCCGCCGACCACCGCCGTCGAACGGAGATCACCCATCAGGTAGGACACGCCGGCAATGATGAGCAATTGGACCACGAGCGGGTTGCGACAACGATCCAGCAGATCCAGCCAAACCGTGTGGCGCCGGCCGACGGCCACGGTATTGGATCCCGTCTCATGCAGCATTTTCGCAGCCGCGCCGGACGAAAGCCCGGCGCCGGAACTGCCCAATTTACCAAGCAATTCCGCCTCGGGAATGGAATATAAGGACGTGTCGGGGTGCAAAACTCTGCCTCGAAGCTCATATGCCATCCTCACTGACTCAAGGCGAATAGCGTGACATCCACGTTGCAGTTGGATCCATCATGCTGGCGGTGTGATTCTGGCCAGCCAAGGCTGCCGGCCATAGCCGAGGTGGGCTCCCGGCAGTTCATGCACGACCCGGAGCGCGGCCATGGTTTCAAGGCGCACTTGCTGCGGCACGCGCCCGTCGCCAGACGCAAGATTTGTTCCTGCTTCACCTCGCTGACAGCGCAATCGATTGATCGGCGTATTCGGATGGTACGCGTGAAGCCGTCTTGCAGAGCCTACCGCGCGATAATTAATCCGGCGCCACCCTCAACCAGTCAGTCTCTTTCCCGGTCATGCCGGGCGTATGGTCAGCGGGCCAGGAGCAGTACCTGGCTTTGCTCTCCGGCAGAGCGCATCAAGTCTCCGGAACCAAAATATGCATTCTGCCCGATGTTTTATTTTAAGCTCGTGCATTTCGCAGTGATTCAACCGTGCTGGTCACGTGGAAAAATATTTTATCCATCTACCAATGAATATCTTAAAGAAAAAAATCACCGACTGGCATCATTCTAGGTATAGGGAAACAGTCCTTGATCAACCGTTCTCCAAACATGCCTACCTTGACGCACGAAATAAATCCACCCACTCGGGCTGGCAGCGCCCAAACCGACGCCACGGTGCGTGACGCTGATGTCGACACTGCCTTGGTGCGGCGCTTTGCCACCGGCGACGAATCCGCCTTCACCGAGATCGTCAGTCGCTACCGCAGCCGGATCCACGCCCTGACCGTTAATCTTCTGCGCAACGCCGCTGACGCCGAGGAAATCACGCAGGACACTTTCATCCGGGCTTATCGTGGTCTCAGTCGGTTCCGCGGGGATTCCTCGCTTTCGACCTGGCTGTACCGCATCGCGTTGAATCTCGCACGCAACCGTTACTGGTATTTCTTCCGCCGCCGCCGTCACAGCTGGATTTCCCTCGAACGTCCGCTTGCAGAT
This sequence comes from Opitutaceae bacterium, assembly GCA_041649735.1. Taxonomy (GTDB): domain Bacteria; phylum Verrucomicrobiota; class Verrucomicrobiia; order Opitutales; family Opitutaceae; genus Fen-1467. The sequence goes on from JBAZMN010000024.1 coordinate 8,138, forward strand.
GGCTCGGAAGCCACCTTCGCTGACATTGTTGCCGCCGAAGGCCCCGATCCGGCCCAGGAGACCGCCGCCAGTGAGTTCACGGCTCTGGTAGCCTCATGCATGGAGCGCCTCGATCGCAAGCATCGCGAGATTCTCACCATGCGCAACGTCCTCGACTTGTCCTATGAGGAGATCGCGCGCGCGTTGGGCATCAATGTGGGCACCGTGAAGAGCCGCATCGCCCGTGCCCGCGAAAATCTGCGTACCTTGCTGACGGAAATAAATCCGGAATTAAGCCCCGCTCTTTCCACGGCTGATTTCTTTCTGACCGCCCGGGCCACCTACGGGCAGCCCGCCATCAGCTACGCCTGACCGGTGGAACTTCTCCGTCTCTTGCCTGACGTAGATGATTAACCAGCCCAACCACCATGAAAGCGCCCCGCCTCTACGAACGGTTTTCCGCCTGGGTGCGTGCTCATCGTCCACTGCGCTGGGTTGAGACCATTGTCACCGATTACGCCACTTGGTCTCCGTGGTAACTGGGCGCTCATCGTCGTTTCCACCGTCCTCGGCAGATCGGCCCTCTGACTCCCTGCGGGGCTCCGGCCTCGTCTGGCGGGAACGCGTCTTGCTTCTGCCAAGGAAGGCTTGCCGGCAGTCGGCGTGATCCATGCACTTCCGGAATGCCGGCAGCCATCAGCGTCCCAGCTCAAGCCGCTCGTCTTTTTCTGCGGCACGCCCTCCTGCTTGAGCAACCGGTGCCGACGGTCGGCGCAGCCCTGGCTCATCTCGGCTACGTCCAGATGGATCCCGTCAACGTCTGCGGCCGCATGCATGACTTGATCCTGCGCAACCGCGTGGCCGGTTATCGCGAAGACGATCTGATCCGCCACCTCCACGGCTCCGCCGCCAGTGCTCCATCCACGGATCTTGCGCCGCCGGCGGCACGCCAGGCGTTTGAACATTATCTTCCCGGGCTCGGCATCCTCGTGGCCCTTCCGCTCGACGCCTGGCCACACCTGATTGCGCGGAGTCACCATCGCCGCAACGTTTCCGCAGGCTATGCCGGCAAATTGTCCGCCGCGGAGGAACGCCTCGCCCGGCGCATCCTCGGGGAACTCGCCGAGCGTGGCCCGCTCACGTCCGATGACATCGAGCACGAGGCCCGGGCCCAGACCGCATGGGGTAACCACGGCCGCATGGTCAAAACCGTGCTCGAAAAGCTCCACATCCATGCCCGCGTGTTCATCGCCGCCCGGCGCAATTTCCGCCGCGTTTATGATCTCCCGGAGCGGGTGCTGCCGGCCGCGCTGCTCCGGGCGGCGGAACCCTCCCAAGCGGAAACTCAGCGCTGGCTGATCCAACTGCGTCTTCGCCAGCGGCGGCTTGTTCCACTCAGGCGGGCCGAGCTGCCCCAGGTTGAGGACTTGGTCCAGGCGGTCACCGTCAATGGCTGCCCCCTGCTGTACTGTTTGCATGAAGATGTGCCGCTGTTGGCGGCCAGCATCGCCACCGGGAGCCTTTCATTCGATGGGCGGCCGATCCTGCTCGCCCCGCTCGATCCCCTGATCTATGACCGGCGTTTGACCCGCAGCCTCTGGGCCTTCGATTATATCTGGGAGGCTTATACGCCTCCGGCCAAACGCAAACGCGGTCACTACGCGCTGCCGGTCCTTGCCGGCACCGAGCTGGTCGGCCACGTCAATCCCCGGATTGACCGCCAAGCCCGCCGTCTCCGGCTCCAGTCACGCTCGATCCGCCGCGGCTGCCGGCTCACCCCCGCACTGGGACATCTCGCCCGGTTTTTGGGATTGAAGCCCCGAGGATGAACGGACCGCCGGCTGAAACCGGCGGTCCGGAATGCGACCGGCATGGACACCGGCGGGCGCGTCAGAATTTCGTCTCGACTCCGACAATCGCTCGCGCCCCGAGGGCCGGATAACCGTTCACCTCCTCATAGTGTTCGTTCAGGAGGTTCTCGACCCGCCCCTTCACCGTCACCCGGTCGTTTACGGCCCAAGCGGCGTAAATGCGGGCCACGGTGTAGTCCGGGGCGCTGATCGTCGCAAAGGTCTGTGCATCGACATCCTGCCGTTGCGCCACGCGCAAAACCCCTGCACCCATGCTGAACCCATGACCAAAGTCCCGCCAGACATCGGCGGACAGCACCTGCCGGGGCCGGCGGAGTAGCCGGGTATGCTGCGTGAGGTTATCCGCCTCCAGGTAGGTGCCCGCCACCCGCACCTCCCAAGCTCCAGGCAGGCGCTCCCGTACGGCAAGTTCCAGTCCCCGGGTGCGCGCCTGGTCCACATTGGCGGTCGTGCCCGGAAAGACGAAGAAATCATACACGATCAAATCGTGATATCTCGTGTCGAACCAGGTGGCGCTCACCGTGCCGCGATGTTGCGGCAGATAGAC
>JBAZMN010000025.1:0-10528 GCA_041649735.1 Opitutaceae bacterium
GGTGGCGGGGCCAAAAACCGAGGAGAAGTAGGGCACGTAGAACCCGGTGTCGTCCACCGCGGGAATGTTGAACGGTGCCTGCATCCGCACGTTGGACGTGACCCCGACGATGGTGCGCCAGGGGCCAAAGAGCCGGCCGTTGTTGCCGACCGTGCGAAAACGGCGGCCGAGGGCGCTGGCATTGCCAAAGTGCTTCCGGGCGAAGGCGGCGTTGACCAGCGCCACGGGCTGCTTCGCGTCGCGGTCGTCGAGGTCGAAATCGCGGCCCTCGAGGATCCTTGCGCCGAGGGTGGTGAAATAACCGTCGGTGACCTGCTCGAAGTTGGCGTTGGGACGGTCGCTGTCGGTCTTGTACGCCTGGCCCTCGATCTCGATGGCGGTGAAACCGGAGAACGTCATGCGGAACCGGTTGGTGAGCGCGGCCGACTCGAACTCCGGGTCGGCGCGCAGCTCGCGCACCAGCCGGTCGAAAAACAGCTTGCGGGCCTCGGGGCTCGGATAATCGCCGTCCATCAGGCCCATGCGCGCGGTGAGCAGCGCGGTGGTGTCGTACCCGTAATTGATCCGCTGCTGGCGCAGGATGGACTGCACCTGCAGCAGCGAGCCGATCAGGAGCACGCAGGTGACGAGGATCTGGAACACGACCAGACCGCGGGTGATGACGCTGACGGCGCGGCTGGTGTTGCCGCGGCCCGACTCCTTGAGCGCCTCGACGGCGTTGGCGCGCGAGGCCATCCACGCCGGCACGAAACCGGAAACGAGGGCGGCGAGCACCGTGGCGCCGACGACAAAGGCGAGCACCCGGCCGTCAATGGTGATGGTGATGTAGGCGGGGATCGGGTTGGCGAGGTTGTGCGTGGCCGCCTGCAGGTAGTCGGTGGTCCAGAACGCGAGGCTGACGCCGGCCACGGCGCCGAGGGCGGACAGGAGGAGGCTTTCGGTGAGCATCTGCCGGATCAGGCGGATGCGCGTGGCGCCGAGCGAGGAGCGGATGGCCAGCTCCTTCTGTCGCAGGGTGGCGCGTGCGAACTGCATGTTCATCACGTTGACGCAGGCGATGAGCAGGATGCCCATGCAGAAGGCCAGCATGGTCCAAAGCAGGCCCTGGAGCGCGGGCGGCGTGAATGTCTTGATCAGCGGTTCGACCCGCGCGGTGTCGAACTTCTTGTTGGTGTCGGGGAAGCTCGCGGCGAGCCGTTTGGCGATGGCGGTGAACTCGGCGTTGGCCTGGTCGAGCGGGACACCCGGCTTGAGGAGGCCCAGCACCGAGACCTGGTTGCCGGCCGCGCGCAGATCATTGCGGGGCGTGGGCGGGAACTCGCTGTAGAGCGGGACCCACAACTGCTCGTTCAGCGGAAAGGTGAAGCCCGGCGCCATGACGCCGACGATGGTGGCGGGTTTGCCGTTGATGCGGACGCTTTTCCCGATGACGTCGCGCGTGGCGCCAAAATCGTGCTGCCAGAGGTCGTGGCTGATGATCGCCACCTTTTCCGCGCCGGGCTGGTTGTCCGCGGCGGTCAAGTCGCGGCCGATGATCGGGGCCACCCCGAGGATCCGGAAGAAATCGGAGGTCACGTAGGCGCCCGTGTAGCGCTTCGCATTGCCATCGATGGTGACATTGACGGTGGAGCCGTTGATGTAGGCCGCCAGCAGATCGAGGGATTTTTGCTGCTCCTGCATCTCCTCGTAGTCGAGGCCGAAGATCTGGTTGCCGAAACCGTTGGCATTGGCGTTGCGCTGGGTGAGGTCGACGATCTGCACGCCGACGAGCCGCCCGGCGTTCGGATAGGAGAAGCCGCGCAGCATCACGGCATCGACCACGCTGAACATGGTGGCGACGCCGCAGATCCCGAGGGCCAGGACGGTGACGGCAAGGAGGCAGAAGGATTTTTCCTTGATCAGGACGCGGGCGCCGATGTGGAGATCCCGGAAGAAGGTTTCGAAGATCATGGGGACGCTGGATTCAGGACGCCGGGTCCGCGTGCGGGCGGACCGGTTGGATTGAAGAAGTGCGGAGGAATCAGGAATGCAATCAACCCGGATGGGGTGTCTTTACTGCGAGCAGGTTTATTAAGGCAGGGAGTATGCCATGCTTCTGCCGCAAGCCGGAATTCGGCTGATGATAATGACTTAAAAAACAACGGGCACTCCGACGGCCGGAATCCGGCCCATCTTTGGAACGGTGATTTCCCGGAAACGGGACGTCAGCTGACCCACCGCAGACAGGAGATTTCGCGTCGCGCCTTCCGTCCAGGCGCCCCTACGGCCGGCCGTTCTCCGCCAGCTCGATCGTGCAGGTGAAAAACTGCGGCCCCTTCGGCTCCACTGGGCAAGCCCAGGCTCCCTCGTTGGTAATCACGCCGGAGGGCGCCGAACTCGGCAGATCCGGGGGATGGGCATTGTCGACGGTGACGATCCAGACCTTGCCGGCCTTGGCGCGCATGCGCAGGTTCGACTCGTGGTATCGCCAGACCAGTTTGGACCACTCGCTGCCGTCCCGTCCGCCGTTCACCGCGTGGAAGATGATCCGGGCGCCCATGGCCGAGAGTTGCTGGCTCAAGTGGCTGTCCGGCTGCGGCGTGCATTCGGGGTTGGCCCACATGTCGTTGCAGATCAGGCCGCCGATCGTGAGCCCGGGCCTCCAGGAAAACACGCGCAGCCTGGCCACGGCATAGTGCTCGATTTCTCCCCGCGGCGGGGTGCTCAGGCTGCCGCAGGTCAGCGTCTTGCTGTGAAAACCCAGGTATTCGCCGGAGGGTTGGTAGAAGCGGAGCTGGTTGTAACACTTCCCGTCCGCTTCCACGAAGCAGGTGCCCAGCGCCAGGCCCACGGCGTGCCGCCGCGCGAAGGCGGTGACACGCTGCAGGGCATCCGTGGCCTCCTTGACATCGAAATCATGCCGGTAGCCGCTGAGCGAGCCCTCCGGAGTCAACAGGATCTCGGCCTGCGCCTGGGCCGCCCGTTCGATGGCGGCGCAGATGGTTTCCTCATTGCGGCGAATGTCCGTGCTGACGGACATCTGCATTCCGGCGACTCGGATTTTCATGGGGGATCTTTTCGAAAGTAATCAAAGACACACTGACCGCACCGAAGCTGATCATTGGCAGCCGGGGAGACAACTGCGAACGTTTGGATCCGGCGGGTGTGAGCCAAGCAGATCTTGGCCCTTGACTATCCAGGTCGCAAAACCATTTACCTAGATTATCTAGGTCTACTTCTCGTGATGGAGAAAACCGAATTGCTCTCTGGCACGCTCGATCTCTTGGTTTTGCAGGTGCTTTCAGGCGGACCATTGCACGGTTTTGCCATTGCCGAGCAGATCCACGTCCTTTCGCGCGACGTCCTGACCGTGGAGGAGGGCTCCCTCTATCCCGCACTCTATCGGATGGAGGAGAAAGGGTGGATCGAAGCCGAATGGGGCCAGTCGGAGAAGGGCCGGCGGGCGAAATTCTACCGCCTGACGAAGGAGGGCCGGCAACAACTGGCGAATGAGCGACAAGCCTGGGATCGCGTGGCGCTCGCGATCGGCGAGGTGCTGCGCAACGCCTGAGCCGTCATGAAGCTGCTGCGAAAAATCCGCTCCCGGCTCGGCGGTCTCTTCTGCCGGAGCCGGCGCGACGCGGAGATGGAGGCCGAGATGCGGCTGCACCTCCAGCTTCGCACGGAGCGGAACCTGGCGGCCGGGCTGTCGCCGGAAGAGGCGCGTGCGGCCGCCTTGCAGGCGTTTGGCGGAGTGGAACAGCTCAAGGAGCGGTGCCGGGATCAGTGGGGCTGGCGCTGGCTCGACGAATTCGCCCGCGACGGCGCCTACGCCGTGCGGATGCTCCTGAAGAGCCCGGGTTTTGCCGCTGTGGCGATCTTCACCCTCGCACTGGGCATCGGCGTGAATACGTCGATGTTCAGTTTCTTCAACGCGGTCATCTTCCGGCCGGTACCATTCGCCGCTCCGGAGGGCCTCGTCCGCCTCTACCACACCTCCCCCCGGTCCTTTGGCCCCCATGCGCCGGCTGACCTGGTCGACGTCAAGGCGCAGAACGAGGTCTTCGCCAAGTTTGCCATCGTGGACCTGCCTTCCTTCAGCCTGGCCGTGCCCGGCGAGCCGGCCGAACAGGTGAACGTCTGTGCGGTGAGCGGTGATTATTTTGCGATGCTGGGCGTGCCGCCGTTGTTGGGTCGAGTCTTCGGCCCGGCGGAGGATCAACCGGGGCACGATCGGGTGATCGTGCTGAGTCATCAGTATTGGATGCGCCGCTTCGCCGGTGATGCCGGCATTGTCGGCCGCACGCTGCGACTCGACGGTGAGCCTATGACGGTCATCGGCGTCATGCCGGAGGCATTCGATTATCCTATGCTGTGGGGGTCCTCGGATCTCTGGAAGCCGCTGGCGATGAACGCGAACATCGCCAAGGTCCGCGACGGCTACTGGCTGCAGGCGCTGGCGCGGCTCAAGCCGTCCGTTTCGCTTCCCCAGGCCCAGGCCAATCTCGACACCATCGCGGGGCGGTTGAGCCGCGAATATCCGCTCACCAACGCGCAGAGCGGATTTTACCTGGCTCCGCTCGTCAAGAGCGCCCTCGATCCGGAGCAGCGCTTCAACTGGATGATCATGGGACTGGCGGCGGCGGTCCTGCTCATTGCCTGCGCCAATCTGGCCAATCTGCAACTGGCGCGAAACTCGGGTCGTGCCCGGGAATACGCGATCCGCCTCGCGCTCGGGGCGTCGCGGTTCCGGTTGATCCGCCAGATGCTCACGGAAAGCCTGGTCCTTTCCCTGCTGGGCGGAGCCGGCGGGGTGCTCGGGGCCTGGTGGGCCAACCAGGCGCTGGCCGGCCGTCTGGCCCAGGCCTTCGAGCTGCCGACTTTCCGATTGTCGGTCGATTCCCGCGTGCTCGGCTTCGCCCTGGTTGCCGCTGTGGCTACGGCGGCGCTTTTTGGCGTCGGGCCGGCCTGGCTCGCCTCCCGGGTCGATGTCAACGCCGGTCTGAAGCAGGCCGGCCGCGGCGTGACCGGAGACCGGTCGCGGTACCGGTTGCGCCAGATGCTCATCGTCACCGAGTTGTCCCTGTCCCTCGTGCTGCTCGCCGGGGCCGGCTATTTCGTCCACGGCCTTTACAAGCTGGCACGACGGGAATTGGGCTGGCGCATGGATCACCTGCTGACGGCCCGTCTGGCTCTGCCGGCGAACCGGTATGGAGATGTCGAAAAGTGCCGGGCGTTTTATGAGCGATTGAACGAGGAGCTGGCGGCGGTGCCGGGAGTCGAGCGGTCGGTCGTCTGCGATATCCTGCCGGTGTTCGGCTTCTACAACAGCCGGGGGGTGATCGCGGAAGGTGCGACCGCGCCGGCGGCGGGTCAGGAAGCCCTGGCCGACATCAATACGGTAACCCCCGGCTATTTCGCGGCGCTCGGCATGAAGATCCTGCAGGGGCGGGATTTCACCGCGACCGACCGTCCCGGTGCACCGGCGGTGGTCATCGTCAACCAGACCCTGGCGCGGCAGCTCTGGCCCCACGAAAGCCCGCTGGGCCAGAGGATCGGCGGCCCCGATCCGACTCATCGCGACTGGCTGGAGGTGGTGGGCGTGGTCAATGAAGTGGGCTTCAATTTTATTCCCCTTCCCCGCACGCATCTGCAAATCTACCGGCCCATCGCCCAGACCGGCGGCAACTATTTCTCGGTGGTGGCGCGCACGTCGGTGGCGCCGGAGTCGCTGGTCGGCGCCCTGCGGCGGGCGGTGAGCCGGGTCGATCCCGACCAGGCGGTCTCTCGCGTGGTTTCGGCCGAGCAGGTGCTCGCGCTCGGCGGCAGCGAGTTCGGAATTTTGATCAGCGGCCTCCTGACCATGGCCGTGTCGGGGCTCCTCTTGTCGGCCCTCGGGCTCTACGGCGTGATCGCCCAGCTCGTGGTCGAGAGGACTACCGAGATCGGCATCCGGATCGCGCTCGGGGCGCGATTGCGCAGCGTCGTCTGGCTCGTCCTCCGTCAGGGCCTGCGCCTGGCTGTTGTCGGGATGCTTCTGGGCCTCGCGGGAGCCTGGGCGCTGGCCCGCCTGCTCGGCAGTTTCATGCCCGGCATCGTGGGACAGGATCCCCTCGTTGTCGCCGGCTGCTCGCTGCTGCTCTTCGGCGTCACGCTGCTCGCCTGCTGGCTGCCCGCCCGCCGGGCCGCCCGGGTGGACCCGATGGTGGCGCTCCGGGCAGAGTAGCGCTTCGCGCCAGGGTAAAGGTTAGGGTTTAAGTTGAGGTTGAGGCCGGAAGTTCAAATTCAGATCTGCACCTCAACCTAAACCTGAAATCTCAACCCTTGCTGTCATTCCGCCTTGGCGCAGCTGTTCGATGGAGATGCGACGCCATCGTCGCGTCTCCCGCTCACAGGTCCTCCATCTTGACCCGGTAGGCGGTCAGGCGGTGCTCGAAGAGGGACGGAATGACGAGGAGGCCCAGGTCGGGAACGTACTCGAAATCGGCGCAGAACTGGCGTGGACCCGACCGGTCGAGCAGCAGGGTTTTCCGGCCGGCCGCATCGGCGCGAAAGATCCGGCCGAAATAGTCGGAAAACAGACAGCCGCCCTTGCCGTCGCTCACGAGCCCGTCCAGGAGCGCCCCGTGGGGCAGCATCCGGCGGGTGCGCTCCGGGTCGGCCTGGTCGTCGCCGAGGGTGACGACCGTCTCCACCCGTTTGGTGGCTAGGTCCACCGCCTTGATCGTGCCGTCGCTCATGACGTCGACCAACAGTTTCTCCTTCGTGACCATCAGGCCGTTGGGCAGGTTGATCGCGGCGTCCTGCAGCCAGAGCTCGGCTTTCCCGTCGGTGATCTTGTAGACACGGTTCGTCTGTGAATCGGTGACGTAGATCACGCCCGATTCGTCGAGGCCCAGATCGTTGAGAAAGGGTGCACCCTCAATCGCAAACCGCCGCGTGACGGCCCCGCGGTCAGGATCGATCTCCGCGACCCCCGGACGCTCCACCACGTACAGCTTGCCCTGGAAAAATTTCACCCCTCCCGGAGTGTTCACGCCGGTGGCCCAGGCGGGCGCGATCATCTGCCCGTCAAGGCTGATCTTGCAGATACAATTGCCGGCAAAATTGGAGGCATAGAAGACCTGACGCTGCGGATCGTAAGCAACCGATTCGGGCATCTCGGCCAGGCCGGACAGTTCCCAGAGTTTCGTGACCGCGGGATGCAGGTAGATCGCGTCCAGGTCGCGCCCCCGGAAGTTCCACCCGGCGGCGCTGGGGGAGACGGCGAGCAGCAGTTCGTTGTCGCCCGGTTCCAACGGCAGCCAGATTGTGTTGTTCCAATCGAGGCTGCCGGGGGACGACGGATCACAGCCTGGTCCAGCCTCCTGGCCGCGGAAGACCATGTGGCCATTCAGGTAGAGGGAAAGCCAGCCGCGGTAGCCGAAGGCGAAGGCCCGCGTTTCCTTTTGCCCGGCGTGCAGCGTGGTCCGGGCGTAGACGCAGTAGGAGTTCGTGCCGGGAAACGGTTGCCGGAGATGCGCGATGTCGACCAGTCCTGTCGGCCCGCTTTTCACCGGCTGCCATTGCAGGAACTTCTGCAGTTGTGCGTCGGGATACCGTTCGACATCGATGTCGTTCACCGGCACGGTCTGCGACAACGACCAGTCAGTGACGAGGCCGGGGATGGACCCGGCCGTGGCACCCGCCGGCAAGACGAGCATGAGCATCATGGCGGCAGTGACTGGCTTTATTGTCCGCAGGGGAAGGGCGGATTTGCAGTCAGAGAACATGACCACGAGGCTGTAACCTTTAAGTGATAAGCGCTAGACTCTGGACGGAGAGCGTTCGGAATAGTCGGAAAGCTTATCGCCCTGAGCTTGTGGCTTATCGCTTACTTGTCGGTCAGCACGACGTGGTAGGACTCCAGCGTGGTGCCGGTCTCGCGCTCATAGGCCGCCGCGGCGCGCCGCTCGTCCGCCCGCGCCTGGTAGTAACTGTACTCGGCCGCGGCAAGCTGATCCTGGATGTACAGCACGTTGAACGTGCTGCTCGCCCCGGCGCGGAGCTTCTTGATCTCATCGTCGAGCGTCTGCTGGGTGAGTTTGAGCGCGGTCTGCGTGGCCTCAACGCGCTGCTGCGTGGTTTCGATCTGGCCCGCCGCCGTGGCGACGGCCAGCGCGATGTTCTCCTCCTGGCGCTTGAGCTCGGCCTCGGCCTGATACCGCTCGAGCCGCGCGGCGCGCGCCGCGCCGCGACCCCTGGCAAACGTCAGCGGCACGCTGACCACCACGCCCGCGGAGTAGGCCCGGTTGTCCTGGCTGGCCACCATGCGGCGGCTGGCGGCGAAGCTTTGATCGAAACCGGTGTAACCGTAGCTGCCGACGAAATCCACCTGCGGCAGCAACTGGTTGCGGGCCGCCGTCTCGTTGTCGCGGCTTTTTTCGAGGCCGAGGCGCGCCTGCTGGTAGTCCGGGCGCAGGACATAGGCTTTCTGCAGGTCCTCCGCCGGGTGCACGGCCTCCTCGGGTTGCGGCGGCGGGGCGATGGCCAGCAGGGGGCCGTCGGCGGGGAAGCTCCCCTCGCCGAGAAGCAGACGCAGCCGGCGGTCGCTGTCGCGCACGCCCCGTTCGGCAAAGAGGATCGCCTCCTCCCGGAACGCCGTGCGGGCGCGCGCCGAGGCGACATCGTTGGCCGACATGCTGCCGACCTTGAAGCGTTTCTCGTTCTCCGCGAGCAGCCCGGCGGCGAGGTCGCGGGAGCTTCGCGCAATGCGCAGATTCTCGTGGGCGGCGGCCAGGTCGCTGTAGGCAATCACGACGCTGGTGATGGTGTCGATGACGACTTGGCGGTACCGCCAGTCGGAGAGGGCGCGGTTGGCCTTCGCGATCCGCACGCCCAGCAGGTTGGCGCCCAAGCCGAAGCCGCGCAGCAGCGGCTGGGTGATGGTGAGGCCGCCCGTCGTCAGATAATTATTGGCAAATCCGTTGTAGGTGCCGCGCTGGTTCTGCGCGGTGCCGCCGAGTGAATAGATCGTGCCCCAGGGCAGGACGCCCCCGAGCGACAGGCTGTAATAGTCGGCTTGGATCAGCGTGGCCGGCGGGAGAAAGCCGTTTTCGGGCGCGGCGGACGAGGCCGTGTAGACCTCGTTGTAGCTGCGGGTGAAATTGAGCGCGGGATCGAACTGGCCGTAGGCCGACAACAGGTTGGCCCGGGCGATGGCCCGGGAGTAGGCGTCGACCTTGATGCTGCGGTTGTTGTCCAGGGCGAGCCGGACGGCATCATCGAGCGTCAGCCTCTCGCTTCCGCCCGCGGCCAAGGTTTCGGCGCGTCCCACGAGGACGCCGGCCAGGGCCAACGCCGGCAGGAGAGCGCAGCGGAGCGCCGGACGGCGGGTGGTGAATGCCGCATTCGGCTTGGAGTCAGCGACCGCGTCGCCGGAGGTCATCCGGGAACCGTCAAGAGACCGTCGGGGCGCGATCTTGTCGCGCCCTCGGTAAAGGGCGCAGCAAGCCTGCACCCCGACGATTTCTTGCGATGCCGGAAATTCCGGAAAGCCTTGAAGGGAATTCTTCATCGGATTCTCGACGTGCTTCATGGGACCAGCATCCCGTCGGCGAGGCGCACGATGCGCGAGCCGAAGGCGGCGTTCTCCGCAGAGTGGGTCACCTGCACGATGGTGACGCCATCCTCCTGGTTGAGCTGTTTGAAAAGCTGCATGATTTCCCGGCCCTGGTCGGAGTGCAGGTTGCCGGTGGGCTCGTCGGCGAGGATGAGCGCCGGCCGGGCCACCAGCGCCCGGGCCACCCCCACGAGCTGCTGCTGGCCGCCCGACAGCTGATTGGGATAGAGATCCCGCTTCGCGACGATGCGGAAGCGGTCGAGCACATCGCAGACGATGCTCTCCCGCTGCTTCTTCGGCACGTCGCGGTAACTGAGGGGAATCTCGAGGTTCTCGTAGACCGTGAGGTCGTCGAGCAGATGGTAGCTCTGGAAGATGAAGCCGAGGTTTTTTTTCTGCAGGTCGAACCGCTTTTTCTTGTCGAGCTTGTGCACCGCCTCGCCGCGGAACCAATACTCGCCATCCCAGCCACCGTCATGCAGGCCCAGCACATGCAGGAGCGTGGATTTGCCCGAACCGGACGGACCCATGATGGAGACGAATTCGCCCTCGCGAACCTCGAGGTTGATGTTGCGCAACGCGAAGAACGGTCCGCCTTTGAGCGGGTAGACGCGGTCGAGGTGGCGGAGAATGATCATGAAAAAGTGCGAGTGAAAGTGAGGGTGAAAGTGGGCTGAAGGGCCGGGGCTTTAAGCCTTAAGCGGTAAGCGCTAAGCGGATTGGTAGGTTCAGGGGTGGCTTACAGCTTATCGCTTAACGCTTAGAGCTTCTGCAGATGCGGCGCTTACTCCCGCCGGAGCGACACGGCCGGATCGAGCCGCATGGCCCGGCGGGCCGGCCAGTAACAAGCCCCGAAGGTCGTCGTGAGCAGCAGCGTGGTGATGCCGATGAACACCGGCGGATCCGCCGGGCTGACGCCGTAAAGGACGTGGGAGAGGATGAACCCGA
>JBAZMN010000026.1:0-10403 GCA_041649735.1 Opitutaceae bacterium
GGAGAATGGCCGGGGCCTTGACGTTGCGTCGGGTGGATTGGGCTCGCGCTTTGTGGGCCAAACTCTCCTGCACCGAAAACGTATCAGAGCCGCAACAGTGATCAGCGGGCGCGGACTGGATAGGGATCGAACGCTTATGCCAATCCTCTTGCTGGCAGCTTCGCTTCGTCTCTTAAGCGCGACTAGTGGAATAAGCTGCTGGGCTCTACGCCACGAAGCCAGCGGCCAACTGCAACTTTGGCCTTGCATTGCAATGAACGGGCATGCTTTCCTGACCATCCTTTTTCTCTCTTTAGTGCCGCGCGTTCTCAGCCTCGGCTGAAGACGCATTAAGGACCGCGAGTTTGGGGGCCAAATCCCAGATTTCGCGGGCCGTCTTTTTTTTCGCGAAAAACGCTTGCCGATGGTGACCCCGCTGGTAGCGTTCGCGACTTTTCCCTCTACATCAGCAATCACTCTCAAGTCTTTATATGCCAACCATCAACCAACTCGTGAGGAAGGGCCGCCGCCAGGTCCGCGCCAAATCCAAGGCGCCGGCCCTGCAGGGTAATCCGTTCCGTCGCGGTGTCTGCGTGCAGGTCATGACCCGCACGCCCAAGAAGCCCAACTCTGCCATCCGTAAGGTGGCGAAGGTGCGGCTCACGAACGGTTATGAAGTGATTTCCTACATTCCGGATGAAGGCCACAACCTTCAGGAGCACTCGATCGTGCTTGTCCGCGGGGGACGGGTGAAGGATCTGCCGGGTGTCCGCTACCACATTGTGCGGGGTACGCTTGACGCAACGGGCGTCGAGAAACGCCGGCGCAGTCGTTCCAAATACGGGGTCAAACGTCCGAAAGCCGGTGCCAAACCCGCGGCGGCTCCGGCGGCGGCGGCCCCCAGCGCCTAAGGAGATTCCAGAGCCATGTCACGTCGTCACAGAGCCGAGAAACGGGAGATCATTCCGGACATTCGTTACAGCAGCCCCTTGGTTGCGCATCTGATCAACGTCATCATGGAGCGGGGCAAGAAGAACCTCGCCCAGCGCATTGTTTACGGCGCGTTTGAACGCGTGAGCGAGAAGCTGGGCAAGGGCGATCCGGTCGATCTGATGATCGGCGCGCTGGAGAACGCCCGGCCGCGTCTGGAGGTGAAGAGCCGGCGCGTCGGCGGTGCGACCTATCAGGTGCCGGTGGAGATTTCCTACGAGCGGCAGGAGAGCCTAGCCTTGCGCTGGATCGTGACGGCGGCCACCGACCGCAAGGGCACACCCATGCCGGAGGCCCTCGCCGCTGAGATCGTCGATGCTTACAATAATACGGGTACGGTCGTCAAAAAGAAGGAAGACACCCACAAGATGGCCCAGGCCAACCGCGCCTTCGCCCACCTCCGCTGGTAACAGCCTCCCTGCGCATGTCCGTCACGCTCCAGATTGTCACCGATAAAGCCAAGCTGTCGCCGGCCAATGCGCCGCAGCGGCCTGCTCCCATGGAGTGGACCCGCAACATCGGCATCGCGGCGCACATCGATGCCGGCAAAACGACCACGACTGAGCGCATCCTCTATTACTCCGGCGCCGTGCACAAGATGGGTGAGGTGCATGAAGGCACCACGGTCACCGATTGGATGGAGCAGGAGCGCGAGCGCGGCATCACCATCACCGCCGCGGCCATTTCCTGCGCGTGGATCCCGTCCGTGGGGCCGTTTGCGCCCATCAAGCACCGGATCAATATCATCGACACCCCCGGACACGTTGACTTCACCGCCGAGGTGGAGCGTTCGCTGCGCGTGCTCGACGGAGCGGTCGCCGTCTTCTGTGCGGTTGGCCGCGTCCAGCCGCAATCCGAGACTGTATGGCGCCAGGCCAACAAGTATCGCGTTCCGCGGCTGGCGTTCGTGAACAAGATGGATCGGGTGGGGGCCAATTTCATGGCCTGTATCGAGGAGATGCGAAAGAAGCTCAGCGCCAATGCCCACCCGTTGTTCCTGCCCATCGGCGCCGAGGAGAATTTCCGGGGCCTGGTCGATCTCGTGCAGATGCAGGCCTATTATTTCGAGGAAGACGCCTCCGATCCGCTCGGCCTCAATCCCAAGATCGGAGCGATCCCCGCCGAACTGCTTGCCGACGCCAAGCATTACCGCGAAAAGCTCATCGAGGCCGTGGCGGATTGCGACGACGCGATCGCGCACAAATATCTCGAAGGGACGGAAATCGGCGTTAACGAGCTGATGATCGGCATCCGCAAGGCGACGGTCTCGCTCAAATTCTGCGGCGTGATCCCCGGATCCGCCTTCAAGAGGAAGGGTGTGCAGCGCCTGCTCGATTGTGTCGTCAACTATTTGCCCAATCCGCTCGATCTACCGCCGACCAAGGGCCAGACCGGCGAGGGGCAGGAAGCTTTTGCCAAGGCGGACGATCGCGAGAAAACCGTGACGCTGGCCTTCAAGCTGTGGAGCGATCCGTTTGTCGGCCGTCTGATTTTCACCCGCGTCTATCAGGGTAAACTCAGCAAAGGCCAGTCGGTTTACAATCCGCGCACCCGCCGCAACGAGCGCATTTCGCGCCTGCTGCTCATGCGCGCGATGGACAAGGAGGAGATCGATGTGGCCTATGCCGGCGACATCTGCGCGGTGATCGGTCTCAAGGACGTCATCACGGGCGACACGCTTTGCGACGACGAGGCCGACATCCGCCTCGAGCCCCCGACCTTCCCCGAGCCGGTCATCTCCATGTCGATCGAGCCGAAATCGAAGGCCGATCAGGAGAAAATGGGCACCGCCCTGCAGCGGCTGTCAGCCGAAGATCCGACCTTCCGCACTTTCACCGATACCGACACCGGCCAGACCATCATCGCGGGCATGGGCGAACTGCATCTCGAGATCATTCGCGACCGCATGTTCCGCGAGTTCAAGGTCGAGGCCGACGCTGGCAAGCCGCAGATCGCCTACCGCGAAAGCATCACCGGCCACGCCGACGGCGAGGGCAAGTTCATCCGCCAGTCGGGCGGCCGCGGCCAGTACGGTCATTGCAACGTCAAGATCGAGCCGAATGAGAAAGGGAAGGGCATCGAGGTCATCAATGAGATCGTCGGGGGGACCATTCCGAAGGAATACATCAAGCCCGTCACCGAGGGCATCCTCGAGGCCGCCAACAACGGCGTCGTGGCCGGTTTCCCGGTGATCGATTTCAAGGCCCGGATCGTCGATGGTTCGTTCCACGAGGTCGATTCGTCGGAGCTTGCCTTCAAGATGGCCGGCATCTTCGCGTTCAAACATGCGATGGCCAAGGCCAAGCCCATTCTCCTCGAGCCGATCATGAAGATCGAGGTCACCGTCCCTGAGGAATACCAGGGCGACATCATGGGCGACATCAACCGTCGTCGCGGCCACATCCAGGGCATGGAACAGCGCGAGGGCGCCTGCATCATCACCGCGATGGTGCCGCTCGAAACGATGTTCGGCTATGCCACGGACATCCGCTCGCTTTCCAAAGGCCGCGCCTCCTATTCGATGGAACCCTCCCACTTCGACCAAGTGCCGGCGCAGCTTCTGACCAAAATTGTTGAAAACTCATCCCGGGCCCCGGCCCGCACCTAAACCCTCGTTCTTTGCCCGCCATGAAAGGTCAGCGCATCCGCATCAAGCTTCAAGGTTTTGACTATCGTGTTATCGACCAGTCGGCCTCGGAAATCGTCGAGACGGCCAAGCGCTCCGGCGCCCGCGTCTCCGGTCCGATCCCTCTGCCGACCAACATCGAGAAACTCTCGGTCAACCGCTCCCCGCATGTGGACAAGAAATCCATGGAGCAGTTCGAATCGCGTACCCACAAGCGCCTCATCGACATCATCGAGCCCACCGCCCAGACCGTCGATGAATTGAAAAAACTAAACCTTCCGTCCGGCGTCGATATTACCATCAACGTTTAACGTACACTTTCTGACAGACAGTTAGCAGCCGGCCGGCGGCTCACCGCCGGCACTTGCTAATGTAGGTCTCTCGAAACGGAACCCTCCACCTACCGCTTAGCCCATGATCGCTACACTTTTAGGCAAAAAGATCGGGATGACGCAGGTCTATGACGCGGAAAACGTCTTAGTCCCCGTCTCCGTGGTCGAAGCCGGTCCCTGCCCTGTGGTGCAGGTGAAGACCGCGGAGAGAGACGGCTACAATGCCGTGCAGCTCGGCTTCGCCAAGAAAAAGGTCAAAAACACCAGCAAGGCCGAACTCAACCACGCCAAGAAAGCCGGCCTCGCCGAGGCGCCGCGGACGCTCAACGAAGTGCGCCTGGCCGAGGCTCCCGCCGTGAAGCCGGGTGACATCGTCACGGTCACGGCCTTCAAGGAAGGCCAGTTCGTGGACGTCATCGGCATCTCAAAAGGCAAGGGCTTCCAGGGTGTTGTCAAGAAGCACGGCGTGGCCGGCGGTCCGGCGGCCCACGGCTCCATGTTCCACCGCCGCATCGGCTCCATTGGCATGCGCCAGACGCCCGGCCGCTCTTGGAAAAACCAGTCGATGCCCGGCCATCTCGGCTCGGAACGCTGCACCATGCAGAATCTGCGGGTGGTCAAGGTGCTTCCGGAGAAAAACCTGCTCCTCGTGAAGGGTGCGATCCCCGGCGCGAACGGCGACAGCGTCATCGTCCGGACCGCGATCAAGGGCCAGCCCAAGGCCGCGCAATAACGAACCGGAGATTCCGCAGCCATGAAACTCAAAATTTACAGTCCCGACGGCGCCAAGAGCCGCGAAGCCGATTTCAATATTCCCACCTTCGAGGGCGAGAAGGGTGTCCAGGCCGTCAAGGAAGTCGTCGTGGCCCACCAGGCCAACGCCCGTCTCGGCACCCATTCCACCAAGAAACGCGGCGAGGTCCGCGGCGGCGGCAAGAAGCCCTGGCGGCAGAAGGGCACCGGCCGCGCCCGGGCCGGTTCCATCCGCTCGCCCCTCTGGGGTGGTGGTGGCGTCGTCTTCGGCCCCAAGCCGCGCGACTATTCGAAGAAGATCAATGCCAAGGTGAAGGCGCTGGCCTTCAGCCGTGCCCTTTACGATCGCGCCGTGGCCGGCGATCTCGACGTCATCGAAAAATTTGAAGCCAGCCCGGTAAAGACCAAGGTCATGAACCAGGTGCTCACCCGCATCGCCCCCCAGGGCAAGGTGCTCATCGTTGACGATCCGTTCGCGCCCGAAACCCGCCGGGCCGCGCGCAACCTCAATCGTATCACCCTGCAGGAGGCCGTCCGGCTCAACACCCTCGATCTCTGCCAATACCGGAAGATCGTCGTGTCGACCAAGGCCCTGGAAAAAATCATCGCCCGCGTCAGCGCGGCCAATGGAGGCAACTGATGATTAACGCCGACAAAGTGCTCAAGCAGATGCGCCTGACGGAGAAAGCCAACAAGCTCTCCTCCGAATATAGCCAGTACACCTTTGAGGTCACCCCGACCGCCACCAAGCACACGGTGCGCGAGGCCGTCGAGCAGACCTTCAAGGTCACGGTCGTGCGCGTGAACATCCAGAATGTCCGCGGCAAAAACAAGCGCAGCCGCCAGGGCCGGCCGAGCCGCACCTCCGACTACAAAAAAGCCATCGTGACCCTCAAGGAGGGCGATAAAATCGAGCTCGTCTGAGCGTCCAGACGCCGAAAGGGAACCACTGTCATGCCACTCAAAACCTTCCGTCCGATCACCCCGGCCCTCCGCTACACCGCGCTGAACCGCCCGGAGGAGATCGTCGCCAAGCGCCCTGAGCGCGGGCTGATCGAGCACAAGCACAAGACCGGCGGGCGCAATTGCTACGGCCGGCTCACCTCGCGCCGTCGTGGCGGCGGGCACAAGCAGCTGTACCGCATCATCGATTTCAAGCGCGCCAAGCTCGACATCGCCGCCCAGGTGCAGGCGATCGAGTACGATCCCAACCGGACCGCACTCATCGCGCTGGTGGCCTACCGCGACGGCACGAAGAATTATATTCTCGCCCCCAAGGGGCTCAAGGTTGGCGACAGCGTGATCAGTGCCAGCCGGTGCGAAAACAACGAGTATCGCCCGGGAGATGCCTATCCGCTTGAGACCATCCCGCCCGCGACCCGCGTGCATGCGGTCGAACTCATTCCGGGCCGCGGCGCCCAGCTCGCCCGCTCGGCCGGAACCGGCCTCGAGCTGGTGGCCGTCGAGAATGGCAACGCCCAGCTCAAGCTGCCGTCGGGCGAGATCCGTCTCGTCAATGCCAAGTGCCGCGCGACTATCGGCGAGGTCGGCAACGCCGACCACATCAACGAGTCGTTGGGCAAGGCCGGCCGCAACCGCTGGCTCGGCCGGCGTCCGCGCGTCCGCGGCATGGCGATGAATCCGGTCGACCACCCCAACGGCGGCGGCCAGGGCAAGTCCAAGGGCGGTGGCGGCCGGCAGCAGGTCGTCTCCCCGTGGGGCCAGCTCGCGAAGGGCTTCCCGACGCGCCGTCGCTCCCGGCCTTCCAACAGTCTCATTCTCATCCGCCACAACGGTCGCCCGCCGCGTGGCAAGAAGTAAACCCGCCCGGCATCCCGCGTTTCCAGCCTTCATCCCCCTCCCACCATGGCCCGTTCAATCAAGAAAGGTTACTTCGTCGATCCGCACCTGATGGCCAAGATCGAGAAGGCCAGCAAGGCCAGCTCGCGCAAGCCCATCCAGACCTGGTCCCGCCGCTCCACTATCACGCCTGATTTCGTCGGTCACACCTTCAACGTTCACAACGGCAAGGCGTTTATCGCCGTGTACGTGACCGAGAACATGGTCGGCCACAAGCTCGGCGAATTCTCTCCGACCCGCATCTTCAAGGCCCACGGCGGCATGACCCGCAAGGAGATCTGAACGCGCTTCGCCGCCCAACCGCAAGACCCACCATGGAAGTCCAAGCCCTTACCCGCAACACGCGCATGTCGCCGAAGAAGGTGCGCGAAGTCACCCGCCAGATCCAGGGCCGCAAGGTCCCCTATGCGGTGGACCTGCTCACGCTCATTCCGCGCAAGTCCGCGCGGCTGGTGTTGAAAACGCTCAAGAGCGCCATCGCCAACGCGGAGAACAACCCAAAGGTCAATCTCACCGCCGACCAGCTCGTCGTTTACCGCGCCCTTGTCGAAAACGGCCCGGTTCTCCGGCGTTACAAGGCCGGTCCCCGCGGCACCGCCATGCCGCGCCGCAAGAAGATGTCCCATATCCGCATCGTCCTCTCCGACGAGGCGAAGAAAAACTAACACTCCGCCCAACCCCGCCCGCCTCGGCCAACCTTTCTTCCCATGGGTCAGAAGACACATCCCGTCGGTTTCCGCCTCGCCGTCACCCGCAACTGGCAGTCGCGCTGGTATGCCAGCAAAAAGGATTTCCCCGGTCTCCTTCGCGAGGACCAGATCATCCGCCAGAAGCTGATGGAGAAGCTCAAGCAGGCCTCCGTGCCGCGTATTTTTATCGAACGTGCCTCCAACCGGGTGCGCGTGAAGATCTTTACCGCCCGTCCGGGCATCGTCATCGGCCGCAAGGGGCAGGAGATCGAGAAGATCAAGGACGAACTCGCCAAGCTCACCGGCAAGGAAATCCTCCTCGACATCCAGGAGGTCAAGAAGCCCGAGATCGAGGCCCAGCTGGTCGCGGAGAACGTCGCCCTGCAGCTGGAGCGCCGCATCGCTTTCCGCCGGGCCATGAAGAAGGCCATTGAGATGGCCATGACGCTCGGCGCCGAGGGAATCAAGATCCAGTGCTCCGGCCGCCTCGGCGGCGCCGAGATCGCCCGCCGCGAATGGCAGCGCAAGGGCCGGGTGCCGCTGCACACGCTCCGCGAGAACATCGACTACGGTTTTGCCGAGGCCCATACCCTCTACGGCAAGATCGGGATCAAGTGCTGGATCTGTAAAAAAGACGCCGACATGACCAACTGAGTCCGGGCTTTACCGGACCCGCACCGCCCGACTCTTCGACAACCCATTTCAAGCCATGGCCCTCGCCCCCGCCCGCAGCAAATATCGCAAGATGCAGAAAGGCAGCCTCGCCGGCAAAGCCAAGCGTGGCAACACGCTGGTTTTCGGCGAATTCGGTCTGCAGTCCCTGACCCGCGGCCCCATGACCGGCGCGCAGATTGAAGCGGCCCGCGTGGCCATCTCCCGCCATCTCAAGCGCAAGGGCAAACTCTGGATCCGCGTGTTTCCGCACAAGCCCATCACCAAGAAACCCGCCGAGACCCGCATGGGCCACGGCAAGGGCCCGGTCGAATACTACGTCGCCCAGATCAAGCCCGGCGTGGTGCTGTTCGAGCTCGGGGGTATTCCCGCCACCATCGCCAAGGAAGCCTTCCGCCTCGCCGACACCAAACTGCCGTTCAAATGCCGCTTCATCGCCCGCGAGGGCGTGGCCCTGTAAGCCGGCTGCAACCGCCAACCCTTCTTCCACTCCCGCATCATGACGCTGAAAGAAATTCGCGAGCTTTCCCCCGCCGAACTTGAAACCAAGCTACGCGAGACCCGCGAGCAGCTGCTCCAGCTCCGCCTGCGCAAGCAAACCGGCCAGGTCGAAAAGCCGCACCTGCTGCGTGTGTATCGCAAGGACATCGCCCGTTTCGAAACCATCCTCCACGCCAAGAAGAAGGCTCCGGCCAAGGCCGCCTGACCTGAGGTTCAACTGATTTTCCATCATGTCCGCTCCCACCCGCAGCAAGCGCAAGACTTTCATCGGCTTTGTCACGAGCCGCATGGGCGACAAGTCCGTCAAGGTCACCGTGTCCTACCGGACTCCGCATCCCTATTATCAGAAGGTCATCAACCGCCAGACCGTCGTGCATGCGCATGACGAGAAAAACGAGGCCAAGGTCGGCGATCAGGTCGAGGTCATGGAGACCCGGCCGCTCAGCCGGCTGAAGCGCTGGCGGGTGGTCCGTGTGGTCGCGGCCGCCCAGACTGCCATCGCCCAGGCCATTTCCGAGGAGGATGTGGCGCAGGCCGTTCCCACCAAGCGTACCCCTGCTCCGGAACAGACCGCCCCGGTGACGGCGGAGACGCCGTCAACCTGAACCCGCAACCCTGACCCTCTTTCATCCGGAGGCATCCTATGATCCAACTGCGCTCCATACTCGAAGTGGCCGACAACACCGGCGCCCGCCGGGCGGCGCTGATCCAGCGCATGGGCCAGAACACACCCTTCGCCCACGTCGGTGACGTGGTCACGGTCCACATCAAGGAAAGTTCCACCGATGCCACCGTCAAAAAAGGCGAAGTGGTCAAGGCCGTCGTGGTCCGCACCAAGGCGCCCATCCGCCGGAATGACGGCAGCTATCTGCGCTTTGACAGCAACGCGATCGTCATTCTTGACGCTGACGGCAATCCGCGAGGAACGCGCATCTTCGGACCCGTGGCCCGCGAACTGCGCGCGAAGAACTTTATGAAGATCATTTCGCTCGCTCCGGAGGTTCTCTGACCATGCAGAAGTTTCACATCAAACGCGGCGACACCGTCGTCGTCATCGCTGGCGCTCACAAGGGCAAACAGGGCAAGGTGCTCGAGCTCCTCTCGGAAAAACAACGGGCCCGGGTCGAGGGCGTGGCCCTGATCAAGCGCCATCTCAAAAAATCGCAGGAGCACCCGCAGGGCACCATCGCCGAGCGCGAAGGCTCCGTCCACGTCTCCAACCTCATGCTGCTCACACGGTGGGAGCAGGGCAAGGCGGCCAAGAAGGAGACCGCCGCCAAGACCTGACGGGTGGGGGCCTCCCGCCGCTCTGATCAATCTTTCTCACTCTCTTATCACTCAACCCGCCTCCGGCTCGGAAACCCGGTCGCACCACTATGAGTTACACTCCCTCCCTGAGAAAACATTATCTCGAGCACGTCGTGCCCGAGTTGATGAAACTGCGCGGCTACACGAACAAGCACCAGGTGCCCCGCCTGCAGAAGATCACCGTCAACACCGGGATCGATGCCGAGGCGGACAAGAATGTGATCGCCGACGTGCAGCGTGACCTGGCCATCCTGGCCGGCCAGAAACCCGTGCTCGCGAAATCGCGGAAAGCCATTGCCAATTTCAAGCTCAAGCAGGGCCAGATCGTCGGCTGCCATGTCACGCTGCGGGGTCCCGCCATGTGGGAGTTTCTCCTCCGCCTGCTCGCCGTGGCGCTGCCGACCATCCGCGACTTCCGCGGCATGTCCCCCAAGCTCGACGGCCAGGGCAACTACACCATCGGCATCACCGATCACACCATCTTCCCCGAGATCACCGTCGACAATGTGAAGAAGCACATCGGCCTCGACATCACCATCGTCACCAGCGCCAACACCGACGACGAGGCGCGCGAGCTCCTGCGCTTGCTCGGCATGCCCTTCCGCCGCGCCGATGGTTCCGCCAAACCCGCTGCCACCAAGGCCGCCTGATCCGCCAACCCTCCTCGACCATGCCCAAGACATCTGCCATTGA
>JBAZMN010000027.1:0-10233 GCA_041649735.1 Opitutaceae bacterium
CGGAAAGGCGGTCGAGCTGGGCGCGGGTTTCGAGGCGGAATTCCATCGCAATGCCGCCCTCCTCCTTGAAGCGGTAGCCCTGGCCCAGCGCCTCGGGCACGACGAGGATGTCGGAGAAGAGGATGGCCGCGTCGAGCGCGAAGCGGCGCAGCGGCTGGAGCGTGACCTCGGCGGCCAGCGCCGGCGTGCGCACCAGCTCGATGAAGGAGTGCCGGTCCTTCAGGGCGCGATATTCCGGCAGGTAGCGGCCGGCCTGCCGCATGATCCAGACCGGCGGTCGCGGGAGCGGACGGCAGGCGCAGGCGGCCAGAAATCGTTCGCGGGAGGTCATGGAAGCCTCCACAAGGCACCAAAAGCCGCGAAAAGGAAATCCATCTTTTGCCGGGGAAGGACAGACAGGTTTGGTAGAGGCCATCCGGAAACCCTGGCGCCCCTACGGCTTCGCAGAAGTCTCGTAGCCAAAGCCGTGAGGCTTTGGACGAACCGCTTGGTCCAAACTCTCACGAGTTTGGCTACGCGGATCCAAAGCGCTGTGCTACCGATGGAGGCCATACCTGCCTGCAGCCCCACGCCGCAAATAAGGTTGGAGTCGGTAGAGGGCTCGTCCAACGTAACCCTTTGGCCCGGAGTGCCGGGCCCCGCGTCAACCCGCCTCGCTATGAATTCCGCCGTTCTCACCACCATCGCCGTCACGGGTTTCACCGTGGCCTTTTTGCATGCGGCGATTCCGACACACTGGCTGCCGTTCGTGCTGGTGGCGCGCGCGCGCGGCTGGACCCGGGCGCGGACCCTCGTGGTGACGCTGTGCGCCGGCCTGGGGCACGTGGGTCTCACCAGCCTGCTCGGCGTCGCCATTGCCTGGTTCGGCTTCCAGCTCGACGAGCGGGTGGGCGGGCTCTTCCCGTGGGTGATCGGCGTCTTTCTGATCACCGTCGGCCTCTATTATTTCTGGCGGCAGTGGCGCGGCGGCGGCATCTGTCACCATCACCCGGTGGGTGGCCGGCACCAGCCCAACGCCGCCTGCGGCCACGAAGCCGACCACAGCCACTGGGAGGAGGAACTGAAGGACAGCAAACTGATGTCGGCCCGGGCCAGCGACTGGACGGCGATGAGCGGGCTGTTCGTAATGCTGACGCTGTCGCCCTGCGAGGGATTCCTGCCGATCTACCTGTCGGGCGTGCGGTTCGGCTGGCGGGGATTTGCGCTCCTGAGCCTGATCCTGGCGGTGGCGGCGCTGGCCGGCATGACGCTCTTCACCTGGCTGACGCTGCTGGGCCTGGAGCGATTCAAGGTTGAGCGCTTCGAACGCTACGAGGCCGGGCTGATCGGCGGTCTGTTCAGTTTGCTCGGGGTGCTGGTCGTTGTCCTGGAGCACTGACGGAACGCTTCGCTCTGAAACCACGGATCAACACCGATGGGCACAGATATAAGATGAACCTAAAAATCGCAATTGAACCACCGAGGCACGGAGAACACAGAGGCGGATCGGCACAGAAACGCGGATAAATTGATTCACCAGTGAGGTGAGGCCTCGCTGGAGCGGTTCAGGCATACAGATTTCTTTCTCGGTGTCCTTTGTGCCTCGGTGGTACAAACCCAACTGCGGAATCAAGGATGAAAAGCATCCTACGGTCTCAATCCGCCCCTACGGGTGAAGCGACTGGACGTCTCCCGCACTGTTTGCCGATCCTCCGGAAAATCCGTGCCGATACATGTCTATCAGTGGTGCAGTTACATGGATCCGGCTGAGGGACAATCCGGCCTCCAACCACAGGCTGCACGATACGCGACGATGGCGTCGCATCTCCAAAGTCCCTCTCGCCGAAGCACTCAGCCAAATGATGCAGCCAAGGATGGCTGCGCTACAGCACTCGTAGCGCGGGCTTCCAGCCTGCACCGGCAGCAGCACCGGCCGCCCGGCGCTGCTCATTTTTTCCCGCCGGGAATGGTCAGATGCACGGTGGGGCCCGCGTCGTTGCCCGGCCCCGCCGCGGCGGGGGCCAGCGGCTGATTCTGCTCCCCGGGCGGCAGCGGCACGAGTTTGAGGGCCGGGGAATTGTCGGCGGCCGGGGCGGGTGGCGGGGCGGAGGCGGAAACCGGTGCGGGCACGGGCGCGGGAGCGGCCGGCTGGGCGGCGGATTGCACCACGGGGGCGGAAGCCGCGGCCGCCAGGGTCACCGGCGCCGGGATCGCGGCCAAGGCGGCAAATCCCTTCTCGATCAGGCGGGTGGTGGTGATGTCGCGCAGTTTCCGTTCCGGACTGCCGAGGATGACCGTGATGATACGGCGGCCGTTGCGCTGGACGGTGGCGGCGAGCGAATAGCCCGCCTTCTCATACCAGCCGGTCTTGAGGCCGTCGCAGCCCGGCACCAGGCCGAGCAGATGGTTGTGGTTGGTGAGCTTGTTGACCTTGCCGTTCTGGTGACGGAAGTCGTGCTCGCGGGTCGAGGTGTAGCGGAGGATGTCGGTTTCCGTCAGCAGCCGGCGGGCGAGGGTGGCGAGGTCGCGCGCCGTCGTCAGGTCCGCCTCCTGCCCCCGGGCCGGCGGCAGGCCGTGCGGCGAGCGATAGACGGTGTGAATCAGCCCGAGCTCGCGGGCCTTGAGATTCATGAGCTCGACAAACGCCTCCTTCGATCCGGCCACCTGGATGGCGAGGGCGACGGCGGCGTCGTTGGCCGACTGGACCATCAGCGCGTAGAGCAGTTCCCCGACCGCAATCTTCTCCTTGTCCACGAGCCAGACCTGGGAACCGCCGGTTTTCGCCGCCTCGGCGGTGATGACGACCGGCGTGTCGAGCGCGAGCTCGCCGTGCTTGATCTTCTCCGCGACGATGAGGAAGGTCATCAGCTTGGTGACGCTCGCGGGCGGATTCTGCACGTCGGCGTTCTCCTCGAAGAGCACCTTGCCGGAGGCGGCGTCGATCACGATGGCGCTGCGGAAGGCCTGGGGATTGACCTCGGCGGCGGCCGGGGCCGGCTTCCCTGATTTGGGGCGGGCCGCGAAGCCCGCTGTGGCGGCCAGCGGGCAGAGACTCAACGCCAGGAGGAACCGGAAAGATGGCAAAAACATGCGCCGAAAGAGGGGAATTTTGGCGGATCACGCGAGCAGAAAACGTCAGGCAAATCGCGGCGGAAAATTCCGCAGGACTTCCGACCGGGAACTGGCCGGCGCCACCTACTGTCCCGCTGACCGGGAACGTTGACGATGCGCCGCCGGGGGGGCGGAGTAGATCACCTTAAGTAAGTTCGCGGCCAAAATCCGGACTCGATCTTCAGCCGCCAAAGAACGCAAGGCGCACAGAGCCAATCCATTCAGATTTATTCCTTTGCGATCCATGGGTTCTTTCGTGGCTACACTTCAGTTTAGATCGCTATAGCCTCCGGCAAACCGGCTCCGGGGCCGGTCCGGCAACGAACCGCGGATCACTCACCTGGCGGGCAACTCGATGACCTTCGGCTCACCGATCTCGATTTTGCTATCGTGATCGACGGGCTGGCGAACCAGTCCCGGGCTGTCCTGGCCAAAATAGCGGGAGGCGCTCCGGGCCATGTCATCAAGCCGTTTGTCGAAGCCGTTCCGATGCATGCGGAGGCTCACCCGGGTGACCCACAGGAGCTTGAGTTGCTTCTTTTCCCACGCGAGAGGAAAGTCATAGGCGGCCAGGATCACGTAGTAACGGTCCTCCTCCAGATCGGAAATCAGGTCGCTGTAATGGGTGGTGCGGGAAAGCAGACCAAGGAAAGGATGCAAGGCACTCACGCGGCTGAGCTCCGACGAGTAACCGAGCAGTGCGGCATTCCTGGCATTGGCCTTGTCACGGAGGGTATTCAACATGCTGAGCATAGACGAAGCGCCCGATGTATTCCCCATGGGCATGCCCTCCGCGCTCGGCATTGAAGCCGCCTGCAGGTCGGCCAGACCTGCTTGATACCCCGGCTCGTCATAGGGAATGCTCGTACCCCAAGAGACCACGATCAATAGATTGGCAGCGGCGGGAGTCTTTGCCGGCAAATACTGCTGCCGGGCGAGGTGGCGGCTCAACGCTGTTGCCAGTTCGAGAAAAGGCAGCTTGTCGATGGACGAATCCCGCATGCGGCCTTCACCAAAGACGCCCTCGCCAAAGGCGTAGGTCTCCGGTTTGAACGAGCCATCGGGCAGTCTGGTGCGCGTGTAACCGTTGTGGACGCTGGAAAAAACAGCGGTGACGACTTCGTCCCCAGCCAGGCTCGCCGACGCTCCCATCGACAGCCATCCCAGCCCGACGGCGGGGACCAGCCACCGGATCAAAGATCGGGAATGAGCCGGCATAGCCATGCCACGCCATCTCCGGAATCCGGTCCATTGCCGCCGATGCCTGTCCTGATGGAGAGTTGTGCGGCGATCTTTCTCGATACCTTGGGTGCGCATGCCAGCGCCTTGGCAAAAGGGAATGGAATCAAATCAAATTTTCACGGCCTGTTGCCGTATTGGGGCTGCCACCTACAGGCGGAGGTCGCTGAACTTCAGCAGGGCGACCCCTTCGACCGGGCGGCCGTTTTCGAGCGCCGGTTTGAAGCGGATGTCCCTGATGACCGTCTGGAGATAGGGGTCCTCCACCTTGTCCTGGCAGGGCCGGTCAAGATACGCCTCCACCGGCAGGCCGTCCTTGCCCACTTTCACGAAAAACATCTGCTCAAACTGTCCTCCCGGCAGGCGGGAGCGCAGGTCGGCGGGCAGTTTCGCCATGGCCGGCGTGGCGGGGACGTTCGCGCCCTTGTGGCTGGTGATATGATCGATCACCATGTACTGGAACGCCTCGTCGCGGGTCAGCGGAACGCGCTTGTCGGCCACATTGGTCGCCAGCTCCCGGCCGTGGTCATATAGGTGAACCTGGAGCTTTCCCAGTTCGAACCCCGGCGGGAATCCGCCCTGCATGATCCGGACCTTCCGGGGTGTGCGGTCGACCGGCTCCAGCGCCTTCGCGTAAATCCAGTTGTGCAATGTGCCCGGCGGGGTGTCGCGCTCGTGATACTGGGCCACGATCACCACGTACGGACTGGCCAGCGGCCGCTCCGCGGAGACTTCAAAATTCACCTCCACCGCGTCGAAGAGGCCCTTGGCCAGCTCCTCCTCCATTGTGGCTGCGTTCCGACCGGCATTGTTCATGTCGGAGTTGCTCAGGGCCGCCGCGGATGCCCGGTTGTAGTTCTGCGTGGCCTCGTTGCTGCGGGTGGTGAGATATTCCGTGGCTCCCGCAACAACTGGGCCGGGGGCCCCTGACGCCGCCATGGCCCGTGGAATGGCGACCACATCCTGCTGGGCGACCTGCATGCTGTTGGCCGCCATGCCGAGGTCGTCGGGCATGCTGCTCGCGGCCGCCCATTTCCGGCGGGGATCATTTCCCGGGGTGTAGACCCGGTCGCTCTTGAGGTTGGTCACGGCCACGGAGGCCTCGGTAAGCTTGAGCGATTGATCGATCTTCAGGCTGACCGCCTGCTTGTCCATCGGGACAAAGACCTGTTCTCCGTTGACCTTGATCACGAACGAGCCGCCATCGACGTCCAGCACCCGATAGAAGTCCTTGTTCTGCTGGACGGCAAAGTCTGCTCCCATGAACAGGGTGTACGTCTTGGGTTCGGCTTTCGCCTCGCCGGCCGGCGGGGCGGCAGATCCCGGCTTCACGAGCAAGGCGATCGCGAACAGGAGAGGCAATCCGAGGGAAGTCGGCGTGATAGAGCGATAAATATCCGTGTTAATTTTCATGGTGGTTCCTTCGTCGTTTTTTGCTGACCTGCTGATACCGCCACGCCGGCGCCAAGAGGTGATGGCTCCTTTTACTGGCGGACGCCGGTCAGATTCAGCCGGTAGGTGCCTTCGACAGTCTGACCCTGATCGAGCGCCGGTTGAAAACGAAGGTCCATGATCGCCGAACGAATAGAGGGATCCTCCACCTTGCGCGTGCAGGGTTCGTCAAGAAAAGCCTCGACCGGGAGGCCGTCCTTGGACACTCGCACAAACAGAGCCGGGACGGCGTGGTTTCCAGTCAGGCGGGTGCCGAAGTCGGCCGGCAGTTTACCCAGCGCCGCATCGGGCGGGCGGGTGGCGCCCTTGTGACTGCTGAGGTATTCGATCTTCAGATATTGAAAAGCCTCATCCCGCGTGAGCGGCACGCGTTTCTCCGCCACATTCGTGGCCAGCTCCTGGCCGTGGTTGTAGAGATGGACTTTGAAGTCCTCCAACTCAAAACCTGCCGGGAATCCTCCTTGCGTCACTCGGACTTTCCGGGGGGTACGGTCGACCGGAGCCAGCGCCTGGGCGTAGATCCAAGTCCGGGACGAGCCCGGTTTACTGCCGCGTTCGTGAAAGCGGGTGAGGATCACCACGTAGGGCTTCGCCAGCGGTTTTTCGGAGGACACTTCGAACGTCACCTCCATGGCGTCGAACAGCTCTGCCGCCAGGTCGCTTTGCAATCTCCTCGCATGGGTGCCGACATCGTTGAACTCCGTGTTGTTCGCCATGGCGGTATTGGAGATCGCCTGTTGCTCGGCCGAAATCGCGGCGAGCCGGGATTGCGTTAGAGCGCTCTGGCCAGGAGCCCCGGGCAGCGGGGTGCCCGGCTGCATGGTCTCGAATCCGGTCAGGGCGGTGATCATGACCATGTGGCCGAGGGCCAGGTTCATCACGGCATCACCGCCTCCGCCGGGCTGCTCCCGGCTGAATTTCCGGTAGGGATCGTTGGCCGGCGTATAAGCCCGCTCGCCTTTGAGTTTGGCAATGACGGCGGAATTCTCGGTGAGCTTGGGCGATTGCTGGAGCCTGAGCGTGACCGGGCCCTCGTCCATGGGGATGGAGACCTCTTTCCCTTCGGCTTGGACGCGGAAAGAACTGCCCGAGACATCCCGCACCCGGCATGCTTCCTTGGCCACCTGCACTTCAAGGTCGGCTCCCATGAAAAAGATGTAGGGTCGGGGTTCCGTGGTGGCAGCAACCGGTGCGTCGGGGGAGGCAGCAAGCATCGGGAGAAAAAGGGACGCAAGGAGCGGTATCCAGGCGGCGGGCGTCCGGGCGGCATGACAGGGGGACAACGTGGTGTTCATGGCTTTATTCGGTCGGCTTCTCGACCAGGGTTTTGATGCGGGTGAGGTAATTTTGCACGGCGTCGCTGTGCTCGATCTTCAAGGCGGCCTCGAGGCAGAGCACACTCTTGTCGTAATGGCGGTTTTTGAGCTCGAGATTGGCGAGTTCGAGGTGAGCCCGATAGGCGCTTTCGGGGATCCTGCTTGCGGCTTCATAGGCAAAAGCCGCATGCGGAAGGTCGTCTTCGCCGGTGTAGGCCAAGCCGAGATTGAGCAGCGCCTTCCCGTTCAGCGGCTCCAGCTTGAGCAGTTCCTGCAGTTCCTGCCGGGCCTCCGGCCATTGTTTTTTGGCCAGCCACAGTTCCGCTCTGGCCTGCAGGTAATTGATCCGCCCTGCCGGCGTCAGCGGCTCCGGTTTCATCGAGGCCAACACTTCCTGGGCCTGCGGCAGCTGGCCTCCGGCGATGAGTGCTTCGGCAAAATGAATCAGTTTCTGTTCGCCCAGCGCCGGCAGGGGAACCATGGCCTGCCGGTAAACGGCCACCGCTTCGGGAACGAGCCGCTGCTCGGCGTAGAGATCCGCGAGCATCGTGAGCTCATCCGGACCGGCCACGCCCGTTCCGACCGCCGCCTCGAGCACCGCGATCGCCTCCAGGTGCCGGTTTTCCTCCAGCAGAATGTTGGCGTAGGTCAGCCAGTAGCGCGCCTCCCGGGGGCGCTCCTTGATGAGGTTCTTCACCAGCGATTCGGCCCGGCCGTATTGCTTGCCCTGGACGTAGATCCGCAGCAGCCCTTCCATCCAGCCCGGGTTGGCCGGTTCGGCGGAGAGCGCCTGCATGTAGGCCATTTCGGCGGGGACAACATTGCCCTGCCGCTCCAGGCAATAGGCGAGCAGCCCAAACGTCGCAGGATCACGATCGCCGAGGGTGATGGCGGTCGAGAAACAGGGGATCGCCTCGGCAAATTTATCGGCCGTGTAGTAAAGCACGCCGAGGTTGCTCCAACCGCGGAGAAACGAGGGGTACCGTTTCACGGCCTGCCGGTACCTGGTTTCGGCCTTGTCGGTTTGGCCGGCGGCGTAGTAGGCGTTGCCGAGAATGAACTCGAAGGCCGGGCTCGGTGGCTCCTTGTCGTTCATCATCGCCTCCAGCAGCTTGAGGGCAAACTCCGGCTGGGCCGTGAGCATGGTCGACACCTTCTCGTACAACGCATATTCCTCCGCCGTCATCTCCGGTTCGCGCTCCTTCAGGAAGGCGTTCGATTCGTTGATGATCCGCTTCGGGTCGACCGGCGGAGGCGATCCGGCGGGAAAGGCGCTGGCACTCAGCGCCAGCAGCGCCAGCAGTAGGTCAATGGTTCGACGCTTCATGGAATCAGGTCTGGAAAGGTGTCGTGTACGGCGCGACGAAGATGAAGGGCTGCATGAGCAGGCATCGGACTTTTTTCCCCCGCTTGATCGCCGGGGAGAACCCCCATGTCTTGATGTTTTCAACCACAATGGCATCCACTTCCGGTTCACCCGAAGATTTGGCCACCCTGATATCGCCCACGGTGCCATCCGTATTGATGACCAGCAGCAGCGTCGCGCGCAGGGATTTTCCCCCCCGGGTGAAACGCGCGGGGATCGCGGGCGGAATGCGATACAGAATCGACGGAATGCGATCGACCTCGTTTTCCTGATAAACGTGCCGGAGATCGGCCGCGAGCTCCGACCGGGGTTTGTACTCGCCCAGCAACTGTCCGATCTGGAGCACCGCCGGTGGCGCCTGCCGGTTTGCGGAGCTGAAGGCATCGAGGATGGGCGGGCTGACCGCGATTTTTACCGGACTATCCGTGGGGGAAAGGTCGAAGCCGGTCACCGTCGTGATTTCCGGGGCGGATGCCGCCTCGACCGGCGGCGCGCGGGGGGGCGGGGGCGGCAGAAATGGAATCGCCACCGCCCGGAGATCGTCGATTTCAGGCGGCGGGCGATCCGGGGCCAGGTCGGCGTAATGGGCCATGCCCAGGAACAGGCAGAAAGTGAAGCCCGCCCCCAGCAAAACGCTGAGGGCAGTTTGCACCGGGGTTCCGGCGCCGGCGGGCCTCTGCCATCTGGAGATTCCTCCAATCATGGTGCCTCCGTCACGGTCCGTCCGCCCGGGTGGTGGCGAATTGCACGTGCTGGATTCCGGCGCGCTTGGCCTCGGCATACACCGCGGCAAACACGCCATGGGTCGAGAAACGGTCCGCGCGGATGATCACGGCGGGAGACCGGCCGACGGCCGCCTGCTGGATCAGCGGTGCCACCTGATCCGGGCGGATTTCCTGTCCGTCAAAGTAGATGCGGTTGTCGGCCGCGATCGCGATCAACAGGGCGTTTTGGTCCCCCAACTGGGTGCCGCTCACGTCCGGCTTTTGGACCTCGATCCCGGGATCGTGGACAAACGCGGTGCTGATCATCAGGAAGATCAACAGCACCATGACGCAGTCGACCATCGGGACCATGTCGATGTGGGTCGTTTCAAACCGGTTCTGTCCGCGAAGGTTTCCGATCATGGCTCGAGGATTATTCCGGCATTTTTTCCACCCGGTTCAGCGCCTGCAGCTGTTTGCGCATTTCGCGGTGGGCCACGTAGACGAGGAGCAGGGCGGGGATCGCCACCACCAGCCCCGACTCCGTTGCCACCAGCACCTCGGAGATGCCGCCGGCCAGACCCTCCATCGAATTCTGGCCCGCCCGCGACGAAAGGCTCTCGAAGGTCCGCACCAGTCCGCTCACGGTTCCCAGCAGTCCCAGCAGCGGGGCGGCCGCAATCATGGCACCGAGCGCGACCCGCTGCTGGC
This sequence comes from Opitutaceae bacterium, assembly GCA_041649735.1. Classification (GTDB taxonomy): domain Bacteria; phylum Verrucomicrobiota; class Verrucomicrobiia; order Opitutales; family Opitutaceae; genus Fen-1467. The sequence goes on from JBAZMN010000027.1 coordinate 9,879, forward strand.
CGAAGGCTTCATAGATTCCATCCTGCAACCGGCGCCGCGCCGCGAACTCGCCCGGCCGGGCCGGCGCGGCCCGGTCAAGTTGGCGGCGGGACTGGCGCAGGGTCATCAGCAACAGAAAGCACCGCGAATACAGGACCACCGAAAGCGCGATGATCGCAATCATGACGGGTCCGCCTTTGTCGCACAGGGTCAGCAGGGCTTTCATGGCGGCAGCGATTCCTGCCCCGGCGTCTGAGGCCGCTCCGACCGGGCCGCGGTGACAAATTGGAGCGCATAACGCTCCAGGAGCGAGAGGTTCTTTTGGATCCGGTGGGACAGGAGTCCGTGCGCGATCAGCGTCGGGATGGCCACCAGG
>JBAZMN010000028.1:0-9902 GCA_041649735.1 Opitutaceae bacterium
CGCCCGATCATCGTGCAGCTCGACAAGGCCACCGACCAGGTGATGATCGAGTCGAAGTTCGTCGAGGTCAGCAACAGCGACGTCAAAAACATCGGCGTCAACTGGAGCTCGCTGGACCATTATTCACTGGGCGTCGGCAATATTTCGCAGACGTGGGATCGCAGCCGCGGCCAGGATTTCAGCAATGGCGGCAACTCGAATAATTCGGTGAATGGAAGCACGAGCAACGGCACCACCAACGACACAACGAACGGTGCGACTGCCAGCACCACCACCGGCACGACGGCGGGGAATGCAGTCACCTACGTTACCGGTTTTAGCCCGGTCTCGTTCCCGACCACGGTCAGTCTGCCCAACGGGTCTGTGACCTTGCCGCCCAGTGTGCCTGGCAGCACGACCATGGCGGGAAAGTCGCCTGATTTCACGGCCGTCAACACCTACACTGGCTCAAATACCAACAACATCTCCAATACCACGGACAATTCTGCCACCGGCACCGTTTCGAGCAGCCAGAATAGCAGCACCAGCAACGCCATCAGTGCATTGACCAGTCTCACCAACACTGGAAGCACAAACCGCATTGCCTCGGCCGTGTTCAGCGCCTCGGATTTCAATGTCGTCCTCAGTGCGCTCAAGACCCTCAGCCAGACCAGGATCGTCTCCAACCCCACTGTGGTCACCCTGAACAACAGCGAGGCCTTCATCAACGTGGGCGAGGAATACCCCATCCCCAGCTACACGTACAACCAGGAGCGTGGCTCGTTCGAAGTCAGCGGATTCACCTACAAGCCCATCGGCATCATTCTCAAGGTCACCCCGCAGGTGAACGCCCGCGGTTTCATCAAGCTGACCATCGAGCCGACGGTCAGCCAGCGCCAGGGCTTTGCCTCCTTCGGCGGCGCCGGCGGCGCGGAGATTCCGATCATCGCCGAGCGCACGGCCAAGACCCAGGTCTCAATGAAAGACGGCTTCACCATGGCCATCGGCGGTTTGATGAAGACCTCGATTATCAATGGCGGGACCAAGGTTCCGGTTTTGGGCAGCATTCCGCTGCTCGGCCGGCTCTTCAGTTCCTCCAGCAAGGACAAAACAGTCTCTAACCTGATCATCTTTATCACCGCCAAGACCATCAATGCCGAGGGGGCGAATATCGAGGAAGTCTTCAATTCCAGCCAGGTGCGCGACCTGGGCATCCGGCGCGATGAACTGCCGGGTTACCGCGACAAGTCCGATCCCTTCCTGCCCGCTGAGCAGCCCAAGTCAGAGCAGAAGAACTGATCGTTCGGCACCGGTTTCTTCCGGACAGAATCAGCCCCGGCCTTCGTGGATTTCAGGCGTGCTCAGTAATGAGCACGCCTGTTTCGTTTCGGTGCCCCTCGATTTCGATTCAATCCAGGCGTGGCCCCGGTTTTGCGATCCTTGCCGATTGCGCTGCCGGCGTCCCAGCGACGCTCGTAATGGAAGTTCAGGAGTCACGCAAAAACAGGGCAGAACGCAACCGGCCGACTATTGGTTAGCCATTTTCGGAAAACCATCTAGCGTCCCGCTCCTGAATGACCGAACGCAATGCCCGGACCGCAGAGCCGCCGCCTCCCGCTTGGGGGGAATCTTTTGCCCGCCTCCGGCCGCACCTGCGCGCCTTGGATGATTTTCTGCGGGCGCAACTCGACGGTTTCGAACCGGAAATCCACGACTTGGTGGAATATTGCATGGATACTTCCGGCAAGCGCATCCGGCCGGCCCTGGTGTTTTTCAGCGGCTGGCGCGGCCCGGACCAGATTCCGCCCGCGCTCGTGCAGGCGGCAGCCGTGGTCGAAATGGTGCATCTCGCCACCTTGGTCCATGACGACATCATGGACGGGGCGGAACTGCGGCGCAGCCGTCCCACCGCGGCCCGCCGTTACGGCAGTGATTCGGCCGTGCTGCTGGGCGATGCCCTGCTGGCCCAGGCCGTGCACATTGCCGCGCAGTTTCCTTCGACCGAGGTTTGCCAAGTCGTGTCGGCTGCCACCCGTCGGGTGTGCGCCGGCGAGATTGCGCAGACCCTCCGCCGGGGCGACACCTCCATCACGCGGGATGCCTACCGCCGCGTCATCGATCTGAAGACAGCTGAACTCTTCCGCATCTCCTGTTTGCTCGGAGCCCGGCTGGCGGGATATGGAGACGGTTATGTCGCGGCTGCCGCGGAATTCGGGCGCAGCCTGGGGGTCGCTTATCAGATCTATGATGATCTGGCTGATTTCTTCGGGGAGGAAAAAAGAATCGGCAAGACGCTTGGCACCGATCTGGCCGGAGGCAAAGTCACGCTGCCGCTGTTGATTTTGCTCGAAAAACTGCCGGGATCGGAACGCACCGAGCTGCTGGACGAGATTCGCAAGGATCTGGCGCCAGGGATTGAGCGCTGGCGTGCCCAAATGCACGAGCACGGTGTTTTTGCCGCCGTGGTTGAGGATATTTATGCCGAACTAAAGAAAGGAGCGGCGATTCTTGCGCCGTGGGCGCCGTTGGAGCCGGCGCGGCTCTTGGGGCAACTGGCCGAGTTGCTTCGTCAACAAGTGGATAATTTAAGAGGCGGCGGGGCGTGATTGGAGAATCCGGTTGCGTCAGCACCCAGCCGTGATTTCCTTGGGTCCGATGGACCTCACCAAGGTGATCAGCAAAACGCTGACGGCGTCTCCTGAGCGACAGCAGGAGGCCGATGCGGATTGGGAGGTGGTCAAAAAGGTGCAAGCAGGGGATGTGGCGGCCTTTGACAAGCTCATCCTCAAGTACCGTGAGCGGGTCTATTCGGTCATCTACAATCTTTGCGCCAACCGGGAGGATGCAGCGGATCTCGCGCAAACCACCTTCATCAAGGCATTCCAGTCGATCAACCGCTTCCAAGGGCAGTCCTCCTTCTTTACATGGCTGTACCGGATCGCGGTGAACGCCACGCTCACTCACCTGCGCAAGAACAAGCTCCGAACCTTCTTCAGTTTCGAGCGCATCACCGAGGAGGATAAAACGTCGGAACTCATAGAAGCTCTGACAGATAAGTCGGGGGCTGACCGGGAAGCTTTTGTCAAAGAGCTTCAGGAAAAATTGAACGAAGCGCTTCAAAAATTGTCTATCAACCATCGAATGGTGGTGACATTATTTGAGATAGACGGCTTGGGCCACAATGAGATCGCTGAGATCATGGGTTGCTCGGTGGGGACGGTGCGGTCGCGTCTGCACTACGCCAAGCAGCTCCTGCAGGCTGATCTCCAGTCCTACCTTCGCTAGCTGATCATGTCTGATCATCGATTCAATCCGCCGCCTCGGGTCACATTGGAGGATTTGCTGCGTCTGAAAAGGACGGAGCGCCCTCCGGCCGAGTTTTGGATCCAATTCGAACGCGAGCTCCAGCAGAAGCAGCTCGCCGCCTTGGTCGAAAGAAAGGCATGGTGGCATGAGCTGGCTGCCTTTTACAGCCGGTATGGCCGGGTGCGTGCTCCGTTGGGAGCCACGGCGATCCTCGCGCTCACATTGTTTTCCATCCGTTATTATTCCCACTCGGAACAAGATCCGCGCCTGCTGCTTGCCACGGGGCCAGGCGGCCAGCCGGCAGCCCGGATGGCGGTGCGGATGCACGATCAAGCCCGACCAGTGGTGGTTGCCGCGGCGGTGCGGGAGCGCGCGTCCGTCGAGCAGGCCCCCGCCAGCAATGGGAAAAGCACGGCCTCCCGGGTGGCCGCGATTTACCAGGCGCCGGCAGGAGAGGTCCCCGGTTTCATTCCGTGGGTGGGTGATGTCATGCAGAATCAGGCCGGTGCTTCGGGGCTGACGACTTCCGTCCGTTCCATCGCGGTCAACCTGATTACGGCCAGCGTTACCGATGCTGATTTGGCGGAGGCGCTGGCTCGTCCGCACGGCTTTGAGGAACGGGCCGTGCCGTCCGCCCATCCGCAGCACACGGCCGAAATGCTGCCGACCGCTGCCGCGGCAGCAGAGCCGCGCCGCGCCCGCCTGCTGGCCGCGCTTGGCTCTGCCGGGGCCTTTGCCCCCGAGCCCTCTGCGCCCGAGCATGCCCGGCGCAGTGTGAACCAGTACCTGGCACAGGATGGATGGGATCGCTCCATGGGCCGGCTGGAAGCCGAGGGCGACCGGCTGTCGATCAAGTTCTGATCTCCGGATACGGGTTCCGATCCCTCCGGCTGACGGAAACCTTTGCGGGTCTCATGTCCTGCGCCGGGCTTTGCTTTTGCCGGCGATCTGAACTAGGGTGCGGGTAGTTGGGTCACCGATGAGAATCGAACGCGACTCCATGGGAGAGATGCAGGTTCCGGATGACGCCCTTTACGGCGCCTCAACCCAGCGGGCGGTGCTGAACTTCCCGGTGAGCGGCCATCCCCTGCCGCCGGCCTTCATTCGCGGGCTCGCCCTGGTGAAGCTCGCCTGTGCCGCCGCCAACGAGGACTTGGGCCTCCTCAGCGCCGAAAAAAGCCGGCTGATCCGGCAGGTCGCCCGGGAGGTGATCGATGGAGGACTGCTCGCTCATTTCCCCGTCGACATTTTTCAAACCGGTTCCGGCACCTCGTCGAACATGAACATCAACGAGGTCATCGCCAACCGGGCCAGCCAGCTTTGCGGCCAACCCGTCGGATCGAGGAAGCCCCTGCATCCCAACGATGACGTCAACCTGGGCCAGTCCTCAAACGACATCATCCCCACCACGCTCCATGTGAGTGTGGCGGTCACGCTCAAGACCCAGCTCGGGCCGGCGCTGGAGGAACTTGCGGTGGCACTGGAGACGAAGGCGCAGGAATTTCGCGGCATTGTGAAGATCGGCCGCACCCACCTCATGGACGCTACGCCGCTGACCCTTGGCCAGGAATTCTCGGGGTACGCGGCCCAGGTGCGCAAAGGAGTGGAGCGGACACAGAAGGCGCTGCGTGCGCTGGAGGAGCTGGCCATCGGAGGCACGGCCGTCGGCACGGGCCTCAACTGTCATCCTGAATTCTCCGCCCGCGTCTGCCGCATTCTCACCGAACACACAGGGATTCCGTTCCGCGAAGCGCGCAACCATTTTGAAGCCCAGGGAGGGCGCGACGATTGCGTCGAGGCGGCCGGCCAGCTCGCCGCCATTGCCGCGGGCCTCACCAAGATCGCCAACGACATCCGCCTGATGGGGTCCGGCCCGCGGGCGGGCTTCGCCGAGCTCCGGCTGCCGGCCACCCAGCCCGGTTCCTCCATCATGCCCGGCAAAGTCAATCCCGTGATGAGCGAAATGCTGGTCCAGGTGTGCAGCTATACGATGGGACTGGCGCATGTCGTCGTCCTCTGCGGACGGGACGGGCATTTCGAACTCAACGTGACCCTGCCGCTGATGGCGCATGCCCTGCATGAAGCGATCACCTGCCTGACCAACGGTTGCCGGGTTTTTGCCCGCCAGTGTGTTCATGGCATCGAGGCGGATGCTGGGCGCTGCCAGGAGTTGACCGGCCGCTCGCTCATGCTGGTCACTGCGCTCAATCCCTACATCGGCTACGATGCCGCGGCCTCCGTGGCCAAGGAAGCCTTGGCCGGGAACAAGACCCTGCGGGACGTCGTGCTGGAGCGCGGCCTGATGGATGCCGCCACGCTTGATCAGGCGCTGGATCCAAAATCGATGACGCTGCCGGGCGGCAACTTGCCGGGTGCCGGCGGCGGATGAATCTGGATTGACAGCATAACCGGCCTCCACCCGACTCTCCTGCGGATGCCGTTAATCGCGCAGTCGGTCCTTGTTCTCAGCTTCGGGTGCTTCCTGGCTCGAAGGGACTGAGGTCGTGCGGATTTAAGCAGCACTCCGGCACCGCACACGTCTGCTCCCCGGGGTATCGTGTACCTGGAGCAATTCATCTTTAGGCCTCGGCGCGGCTCATTTTTTGCCAAGCAACTGTCGCCCGGCCTTCGTGTCACCAGCCAGTGCCACTTTTGTTTTCACCGTCTGTTTCGCCCATTGCCGGAGTGATTCCTTCACTCCAATGTCACATCTTGATTCCCGGTATTCCGATTGTCGCGATCAACCGTCACGCAAACCGGATTACTTGCGCTGCCGCCGCTGTGGCGGCGAATTTTCTCCAGACGCGCCCGGTACGCGGCATCGTAACCATTGTCCCTGGTGTCTTTGGAGCGTGCATGTGGACAACAAACCGGGCGACCGGACGGCTGACTGCCACGGCAGCATGGAGCCCATTGCGATCCACGCCCGCCCCGACGGAGAATGGTTGATCGTGCACCGGTGCCGGACGTGCCAGACCGTGCACGTTAACCGAATCGCAGGCGATGATTCGGAACGAGAACTCCTGGCTCTGGCGGTCCGCCCCCTGTCGCGCATGCCGTTCCCCCTGTAACAGGGATTGTCGTCCGAAGTGAGCCGGCCCGGCAGACATGCCCACAGGTAGCGCCAACCATGAATTGGACATGGGATTCCAGCACGCTCGATTGAGCGTGCCGTTGGGGCCGCCGGTTAGGTTGCGCTTACTTTCGAGGCGTGGCCGGTGTGGGCGACGCAGGCGTTGGTGAAGAAATCGTTGCCCTTGTCGTCCACGAGGATGAAGGCCGGGAAATCCTGGACCTCGATTTTCCAGACCGCCTCCATGCCGAGCTCGGGATATTCCAGCACCTCGACCTTCTTGATGTTCTCCTTGGCGAGGATGGCGGCCGGGCCGCCGATGGAACCAAGATAAAAGCCGCCGTGTTGCTTGCAGGCGTCGGTCACCTGCCTGCTGCGGTTGCCCTTGGCGATCATGATCATCGAGCCGCCCTGTGCCTGGAAAAGCCCGACATAACTGTCCATGCGGCCGGCGGTCGTCGGGCCGAACGAACCGGAGGCATAGCCCTTTGGCGTCTTGGCCGGTCCGGCGTAGTACACCGGGTGCTGTTTGAAATAGTCGGGCAGGCCCTGGCCGGCATCGACCCGCTCCTTGAGTTTCGCGTGGGCGATGTCCCGCGCCACGATGATCGTGCCGTTGAGCGAGAGGCGCGTCGTGACGGGATACCGGGTCAGCTCGGCCAGGATCTCCGGCATCGGGCGGTTGAGGTCGAGCCGCACGATGTTTTCCTCGCGGATGACGCGGAGCCGGTCGGGGATGAACCGGCCGGGGTTGGTTTCCAGCTGCTCGAGCCAGACGCCGTCCCGGTCGATCCGGGCCTTGATGTTGCGGTCCGCCGAGCAGGACACACCGACGCCGACCGGGCAGGAGGCGCCGTGCCGCGGCAGGCGGATGATGCGCACGTCGAGCGCGAAATACCGGCCGCCGAACTGCGCGCCGATGCCGCAGGCCTGGGCGGCCTGCAGGATCCGTTCCTCCAACGCGACATCGCGGAACGCCTGGCCGAGCGCGTTGCCCTGGGTGGGCAGCGTGTCGAGGTATTTGGCGGAGGCGAGTTTGACGGTCTTGAGGCAGGCCTCGGCCGAGGTGCCGCCGATGACGATCGCCAGATGGTAGGGCGGGCACGCCGCGGTGCCGAGATGCTTCATCTTGTCGACAATGAATGCCTCCAGGCTCTTCGGATTCAGCAGGGCCTTGGTCTCCTGAAAGAGGAAGGTTTTGTTGGCCGAACCGCCGCCCTTGGCGACGAAGAGGAATTCATAGCTGGCGCCCTCGGTGGCGTAGAGGTCGATCTGGGCCGGGAGGTTGGTGCCGGAGTTGACCTCTTCATACATGTCGAGCGGGACGGTCTGCGAATAGCGCAGGTTTTCCTCGGTGTAGGTCTGATAAATGCCCCGCGACAGATGCTCGGCGTCGTTGGCGCCGGTCCAGACCTGCTGGCCCTTTTTGCCGATGACCGTCGCCGTGCCGGTATCCTGGCAGAAGGGCAGGATGCCCTCCGCGGAAACCTCCGCGTTGCGCAGCAGGGTGAGCGCGACGTAGCGGTCGTTCTCCGACGCCCGGGGATCATCGAGGATGGCGGCAACCTGCCGCAGATGCTTTTCGCGGAGGAGGAACGAGCAGTCACGCATCGCCTGGTGGGCCAGGTAGGCGAGCGCCTCGGGTTCGACCCGGAGGATCTCCCGACCCTCGAAGGTGGCCGGGGCGACAAAGTCTTTCGTCAGCAGGCGGTAGGACGTCCCGTCCTTGCCGAGCGGGAACGGTTCTTGATAGCGGAACGGTGGGACAGGCATGGCGCGGAGAAATTACGTGATGACTGCCAAATCATCTCTTCGAGAGCGTCGGCGGCGAGCCGAATCAGTCACCATGGTCGGAAGCGTGCCGGAACCGCTGGCGGGCAGGCTGGGGCTTGGCTGGCGAGCGGCCTCACAACAGTTTCATCTTCGGCAGATCCTGCACATCGACCAGGCCGACCGGACGGCCCGCCCCATCAATCACGACGAGGTCGTCGATTTTATAGCGGTCGAAGATACGCAGGGCTTCCACCGCCAGCGCGTCGACAGACACGGTCTTGGGCGTCCGCGTCATGAAACGGTCGACAGGCTGGGATAGAAAATCGGGCCGGCTCAGGACATGCCGGCGGAAATCGCCGTCAGTCAGGATGCCGGTGAGCTTGCCGGAAGTTTCGTCGACCAGCGCGATGCAGCCGGCCTTGGCCTTGGTCATGCCCAGGATGGCATCCTGGATCGTGCGCCGGTCCGGCATCACGGGCAGGCGGTCGCCGGTCCGCATGATGTCCTGCACCTTGACCAGCAGCTGGGTGCCCAGGTTGCCGGCGGGATGCAGCCGGGCAAAGTCGTCGCGGGTGAAGCCGCGCCGTTCCAGCACCACCATGGCCAGCGCATCGCCGAGGGCGAGCGCGGCCGTGGTGCTGGCCGTGGGCGCCAGCCGCAGCGGACAGGCTTCCCGGGGCAGGCGGTAGAGGAGCCGCAGGTCGGCTTCCCGGGCCAGCTCCGAGTCGGGATTGCTGGTAAAGGCGACGATCGTGAGATCGAAGCGCTTCAGGATGGCCAGCAGCCGCAGCATCTCGTCGGTGTGGCCGCTGTTGCTCAGCAACACGGCGAGATCGCCTGGCGCGCACAAACCGAGGTCACCGTGCAGCGCGTGCGTGGCATCGAGAAAACAGGAGGTGACGCCGGTGCTGTTGAAAGTGCCGGCCAGCTTCTGGACGATATGCGCCGACTTGCCCACGCCGCTGAAGATGAGTTTCCGGCCGGCCTGCACGGCGGCTTCCACCGCCTGCACCACCGCCACGAACGATGCGTCGAGCGACTCCGCCGTTGCCTGGAGTGCCTCCATTTCGATCCGGATACACTCGCGGCCCCGGAGCAGGGCGGATGGGGTGTCGGGGGTCATTTAGGATTTGTGTTGGAAATGAGCGTGGGTGAACTTAGCCCGCAATTTTACGCATTCAATCCCTTTCCCGTAGTTCCATGCGGAGACGCTTTCGCACTCTGAACCTGTCCGGCGGCCTGTTGTTACTGCTTCTGCTCCTGGCGGCAGGGTGCGAAAGCAGCGACCGTCTCGCGCTGGGTTCGGAGGGCGACGACCCGCAGTACCGGCGCGGACAGCAGCTCCTCAAGCAGGGGCATAATCAGGAGGCACTCGGGGCCTTCCTGAAGGTCATTGAAAAGCGCGGCGATGGGGCGCCCGAATCGCATCTCGAGGCCGGACTGCTTTACCAGCAGTACCTCAAGGATCCCATCGCGGCCATTTATCATTTCCGCAAATACGTCGAATTGCAGCCCAACTCCCGGCAGGTCGACCTGGTGCGCCAGCGCATCGACGCCGCCATGCGTGACTTTGCGCGGACGCTGCCGGCCCAGCCGCTGGAAAACCAGACGGCCAAGCTCGAGCTGATGGAGCGGATCGACGCACTGCAAAAGGAGAACCTGCAGCTGAAGGAGCAAATCGCAGCCTTGTATCAAGGCGGGGCGGGAAACCGGGGCGCGGCGGCGGTCGCGCCGGCCGAGCCCGCACCCGCGCCGACAATCACGCGCACCC
>JBAZMN010000029.1:0-9701 GCA_041649735.1 Opitutaceae bacterium
ACACCGCCGCGCTGGAAAAGATCGCCGACGGCTCAAAGGTCATCGATCTGACCATCCAGCCCAAGGCCCACCGCCGGTCCGGCACCGATCTTTCGCTCCCGCCGCCGCCACCACCCGCCCCCGCTTTCACCCAGCCCTGAGCCGATGATCACTCCGTCCATCACCCTCGTCCGCAAAGTCCTGACCATCGCCATCGCCGCGGGCGGCCTGCTGTCGGCCGCCGGGCGGGCGCAGAACCTGCAATTACCGTTCATTCCCGCCGCGCTTTCCGACCAGCAGCGGGCGGACTTCCAGCACACGCATGACGATCTGGAACAACGCTGGGCCGCCTTCCTCCAGGCCAAGGCGGCGTTTGTCAGCGCCTATGCCGGCACACTCGAGGGCACGCCGCGCGCCGCCGAGGCCGAACACCGCAAGGCCGAGCTCAAGGCGCAGGCCGATGCGATTGTTGATGCCACCGACGAGCTGACCAGCGCCATCGAAGAGGCGCTCGAGCAGCGCATCGGATCACTCACCGCCCAGATCCAGGAGACCGAGACCCAGTTGCGCGGACTCGGCTTCAAGCAGCGCGCAGAGGATTTCGAGCGGATCGGGGAGGTCTCCCGCGAAGCCTCCGGCCGGCTGGTGGCCAAGCTCTTCCAGCGGGTGCAGGACCTCGTGACGGACAAGACCGAGGAGGCGATGCAGGATCGTTTTCTGGAAGCGATCAAGAACCTGAAGCCGAAGCAGGCGCAGGCCATGCTGGCGGCGATGGAAAAGGCCGGTGTCTCCGATCCGCTGTTCCTTGAATGGCTGCGTTCGTTCAAGCCCAACAAGCCGCGGGCCGAGGTCGTCGCCGACGCCAAGGTCGTGATCAAATTCCTGAAGCAGGAGCAGGACCTGGGGGAGTTCTTCGAAAAACTGGAGCCGGGCACCGTCGACGCGCAGCAGGAGGCCGCGCTCACGCTGGTCTCGCTGGTGATCGACCATCCCTATCTCAGTGAGCTGAAGGCCGTCGCCGCCGGCACCTACGACGTGAGCGAGGCCTGGTTCTTCATTGCCGTGCTCGACCTGAACGAACAGGAGCTCGCCGCCGTGACGGACCAGCAGCTTTCCGCCCAAAAGGTCCTGATCAAGCGCATGGAGACGCTGGTAAAGACGCGCACGCAGGCCCGGTCGGATCTGAGAAAACTGAACGAATTGTGAGCCGGGCTGCGGCTTCGTAAGCTTGGCGAGATCCCCGTCGCCCAACTCGTCGTAGCCCAACTCGTGAGAGTTGGGATGCCATCAAGGTGGAATTTGTCTGCTGGGGAGGGTTGGCTCTGGCCATGGAGCGCGCTTCTCCCACGCGCAGGCTCAGGTGCCACGCCATGCACGCATGCAGATCGGACCTCCCGTCAGGCTCAGAACGTGTGGATGAACAGCCCGGAGCGGAGCTTCGGTTCAAACCACGTGCTCTTCGGCGGCATGATCTGGCCGGCGTCGGCGATGTCCATGAGCTGGGCCACCGTCACCGGATACAGTGAAAACGCCACGCCGCCGCCGGTGTCGACCCGTTTGGCCAGTTCGTCCGTCCCCCGGATGCCGCCGACAAAATCGATGCGCCGGCTGGTGCGCGGATCATCAATGCCAAGGAGGGGCGCGAGCAGCCGGTTTTGCAGCACGCTCACGTCGAGCCGCGCCACCGGATCTGCCCGCGGATCGACCGGACAGCGCAGCCCGTACCATTTTCCTCCGAGGTACATGCTGACGCGGCCGGTGCCGGCGGGGGCCGACGGCGCGTTCTCTTCCAAGCCGAAGCCGGCGCGCACTTTTTCCAAAAATGCCGCGGGGGCATGGCCGTTGAGGTCGGGCACGATGCGGTTGTAGGGCAGGATCTTGAGTTCGCGGGCGGGAAAGATGACGCTGAGAAACCAGTTGTAATCCTCGGTGCCCGTGTGCCGCGGGTTGCGTTCGCGGCGCAGGCGCGCGACGCGGGCCGCGCTCGCCGCCCGATGGTGGCCGTCGGCGATGTAGAGCTGCGCCACGCGCCCGAACGCCGCCACCCACTCCCCGCCGCCGGCGATGCGCCAGACCGTGTGGCGGATGCCGTCCGGCGCGGTGAAATCATGCAGCGGCTTTTCCCGCATCTGGGCCTCAACCAGCGCGGTCACGGCCGGTTCATCGCGGTAAGTCAGGAAGACGGGGCCGGTGTTGGCCCCCAGCGTGTCAATGAGCCGCGTGCGGTCGTCCTCCTTGTCCTGGCGCGTCTTCTCATGCTTTTTGATGAGTTCCGCGTCATAGTCCTCGACATGGCAGACGGCCACCAGCCCCCGCTGGCGGTGCGGGCCCATCTGCTGCTGGTAGACATACAGGCACGGTCCGGCTTCGCGCACGAGCACGCCGTCGCGCTGGAGCTGGAGAAAATTTTCGCGCGCCCGGGCGTAGACGGCGCCGTCATGGGGATCGGTGTCCGGCGGCAGGTCGATCTCGGCGCGGTCGACATGCAGCAGGCTGCGCGGCCGGCCGGCGGCCAGCGCGGCCGCTTCAGCACGATCGACGACATCATACGGCACACAGGCCACCTCGGCGGCATGGGCGGCAAGCGGGACCAGTCCCTGGAAGGCGCGGATACGCATGATGGGCGTCACTCAGACCACGCCTCCGGCCTGCGTCAAGTCGCCGTCGCGTCCGGGAGGCGGACAAAAAAGAAGCCCTCCGCAGACCGGAGGGCTTCGCCAAAAATCGAACCGGACCGCCGCTTACGGGGCGGTCTTCTTGCCGCGCTTGAATTTCGAGGTGAACTTCTCGACGCGGCCGGCCGTGTCGACCAGACGCTTTTCGCCGGTATAGGCAGGGTGCGAGTCCATGGTCACGTCGCGGAGGACGATGAAATACTCGGCTCCGTCGATGGTCTCCTTGCGGTTCGACTTCATGGTCGATCGCGTGAGGAAACGCTTGCCGGTGGAGACGTCGAGGAAGCAGACGTTGTTCAGCGCGGGATGGCCTTCAGTTTTCACGGTAGGAAATGTGGTCTGGCTCAACCCTGGCGCGCCTTGTAGCGGGGGTCGGTCTTGTTGATCACGTACACCTTGCCGCGGCGGCGGACCACCTGGCAGTCAGGGTGACGCTTCTTGGCTGATTTGAGGGACGAAACGACCTTCATAAGGGGCGACTAGGTGAGGGTTCGCGCCGGATCCTGTCAAATCAAATGTCCGCCGACGTTTTTGATCGCGTGACCGCAGCGTCTTGGCCAAACGAAGGGGCGCCATGTTAAAGCCCTTGCCCGCCGCCACGCTCCTGCGCAAAGCGGCGCGGTGGTGGACGGGATTCCTCCTGGCGGCCGGGCTGGGCGCCGCGCCTCCCCAATCTTCGACCGCCGGCGCGTCCGTCCGCCTGTACGGCACGGATTATCTCGATGCCCCAGCGTTCGGCCGGCGGTTCGGGCTCGACGCCATTGTGCTGAAGCCGCGGGAGGAACTGCGGTTGCGCAGCCGGTGGACCACCATCGATCTCGCGGTTGACAGTTCTGAAATCGTTCTGAACGGCCTGCGGATCTTCCTCGGCGAGCCGATCGTGCCATATCGAGACAGCCTCTGTCTGAGCCGCCTGGATGCCGAGAAACTGCTCGCCCCCATCCTGGGGGCGCCCGCGGACCGGCCGGTGTCACGATTGAAGACCATCGTGGTCGATCCGGGCCATGGCGGCAATGATCCCGGCAATCAGAATCTCCGCCTCAAGCTCCAGGAAAAGAATCTCACCCTCGATGTCGCCCGCCGTCTGCGGCTTCTGCTCCGGCAACAGGGCTATCGCGTCGTGCTGACCCGCACAGGCGACCATCGCGTCGAGCTCGAGGAGCGTGCGCAAATCGCCGACCGGGTCCGGGCGGATTTGTTCATCAGCATTCATTTCAACGCCTTTACCCAAAGCAGCGTTGCCGGCGCCGAAACGTACGTCATGAGCCCGCGCTTCCTGCGCTCGGGTCCGCAGGCGGAACGAGACCCGCGCATGGCCGCCACGGACTACCCCGCCAACCAGCATGACCGCTGGAATGTCGTCCTGGGCTACCAGATACATCGACGCGTGGTGCGCGACCTGAAGGCGCCGGACCGGGGATTGAAGCACTTTCGCTACGCCGTTCTCCGACTCGTCGATTGTCCCGGCGTGCTGGTCGAGGCGGCCTTTCTTTCCAACGATGCCGAAGCCCGCAAAGTCGGCACGCCGGCCTACCGGCAGCGCATTGCCCGGGCGATCGCCAGCGGCGTGCGCGCCTACCACACCGAGCTCGACCGCGTGCGCCGGTCGGCCGGCCTCCGGCAAGAGCCGGCCCTCCCTTCCTCGTAACGCATCCTTCGTAAAATCGTGGCCAAATTGTGGACTCGTTCAATCAGCCACAAGGGAACCCAAGGAGCACGTAGCCAACCTGTTCCAATCCCCCTTTGCGATCCATGGGCTCTTTCGTGGCTCTACTTCGGTTTAAATCCCGAGCGGGGCCTCCCGCGGCCTTCCGCATCACGGCAACCCGGCTCGCTTCCGCAGCAGGCGACCGGCGTCGAATTTAATTCGTGCCCAGATCCTCCGGCTCGTCGGCCATGAGCTTCCATTCCGGACTCAGCCCCCGCAGGATCGCCCGCCACAGCTCCTGCCCCTCGCCCCGGTCAAGCAGCTCCGGACTCACCGGCGTGACCACCCAGGTGTGGTGGCGCAGCTCGTTCTCGAGCTGCCCCTTGGTCCAGCCCGAATAGCCGAGAAAGGCCCGCAGGCGCACGCCCTCGCCGCCCTGCAGGGCCTCGGCCTTGTCCACGTCGAGGCCAAAATAAAGTTTGAAGCCGGCCTCCAGCGGCTCCGCCTGCCAGGCGGCGAGAATCAGCTGCTCGGTCTGCACCGGTCCGCCCTGGTAGACCGGCACGCCCGCGAGCGTGCTGGCGGCAAACTCGGTGTTGAGATCGCCCAGCTGCTTGTCGAGCGGCCGGTTGAGCACCACGCCCATCGCGCCGTCATCGCCATGGGCCGACAGCAGCACGACGGAACGGTGGAAATTCGGGTCGCGCATGGCCGGATGCGCCAGCAGCAGCTGGCCGGCAAGGCTGGGAGTGACTTGGCCGCGTTCGCGCATGGTCACAAATTCGCCGCAAACCCGCGCCCGTCAACCCCGCCGCGGCGATGCGAGTCAACGTCCCCCGTCGAAAACATCCCGTAATCCCGGCGCATGGCGGTCAGAGCTTCGTCACCTTGACGTCCGCATCGTCGAGAATCTGCGCCACGAGCGGATCGTTGCTGTAATCCTCGCGGTACTTCACCTCCGCGATGCCGGCGGCCGCGAGGATCTTGGCGCAATTGATGCACGGGTAGTGCGTCACGTAGGCCACGCAGCCCTCGACGCTGCTGCCGCGGCGCGCGGCGTCGGCGACGGCGTTCTGCTCCGCATGGACGGTGGCCTGTTCGTGGCCGTCGCGCACATGCGAGGTGTGCGGCGTGCCGGGAAGAAATCCGTTGTAGCCGGCGGCAACGATGCGGTTCTTGCGCTTGCCGCTGGTCACGATCACGCAGCCGACGTGCAGCCGCTCGCAATTGGAGCGCGAGGCGATCAACACCGCCGTGGCCATGAAATATTCGTCCCAGGAGGGACGGTGGGGAAAGGCCTGGGCGGCTTGCGTCACGAGATCGACGGGATCGGGCGTGGAACTCATGACCGGGAGCTAAGCGCGGGCCAGGCGCCGTGACGAGCCGGATGTGCGGCCACCGGCGCACCCCGCACCATCCCTGCCGCCGTTTGACGTTCGCGTCGGTTGTCGCATCGTGCCCTGTGCCGTCCCGCGTCGTCCAAGCCGAGCTGCTCGATGCCCTGCCCCACGATCACATCGCGGCACGCCGGAGCCGGCGCGACCTGCGGATCATCAACCTCCTGATGGGCAACCACGCGTGGCTGGCCCGGGTGCTGCAGGCGCACGTCCGGCCGGCGGAACACCTGCTCGAGCTCGGGGCCGGCACGGGTGAATTCGCGCGCCGGCGCCGGCGCCAGGGTTGGCGCATTGACGGGCTCGATGTCTGTCCGGCCCCCGCCGGCTGGCCGGCCGCCGAACGCTGGCACCGCGCCGATCTCCGCCATTTCGCCGGCTATGGAGCCTACGATGCCGTGTGCGGCAATCTGATCTTCCACCAGTTCACGGACGCCGAACTGGGCGCGTTGGGCGCACGGCTCCCGGCGCGCATCCGCCTGATCGCCGCCTGCGAGCCCGCCCGGCGGCGTCGGTCGCAATGGCTGTATCGTTCGCTCAGTCCGCTTTTTGGCGCCAGCCAGGTCACGCATCATGACGCCCGGGTCAGCATCGCCGCGGGATTCCTGGGCGACGAACTGCCCCGCCTGCTCGGGCTCGATGCCGGATCCTGGGACTGGTACTGCACCACCACCCTGCGCGGGGCGTACCGGATGATCGCCCGCCGACGGGCCGCCCCGGCATGAGAAACAGCGGTCCCATGCCCATCGAGATCGTCGGCGGCGGCCTGGCTGGTCTTTCGCTGGGGCTGGCCCTGCGACGGACCGGCGTGCCCGTGACGGTTTTTGAGGCGCACGATTATCCGCGCCACCGGGTGTGCGGCGAATTCATCACCGGACTCGACGAAAGCACCGTGGCCCGCCTCGGCCTGGCTCCGTTGCTGGCCGACGCCCTGCGGCATCGCCAGGTGACCTGGTATCAAGGCGGTCGGACCCTGTGCACGCAAAATCTGCCGGCGCCCGCGCTGGGGTTGAGCCGGCGCACCCTCGACGCCCGGCTGGCCGAGACTTTCGTCGCCGCCGGGGGCGTACTCAGCGTTTCGACCCGCGTCCCTGTTGAAGCCGCGCCCGCCGGACGGGTTTTTGCCACCGGCCGCCAGCGGCGTCCTTCCCCATGGCTCGGCCTCAAGGTGCATGTCCGTGCCCTGCGTCTGACCGGCGATCTGGAGGTCCACCTCGGTGATCAAGCGTATGTGGGGCTTTCAGGGGTCGAGGACGGCTGGATCAATGTCTGCGGCCTCTTCCGGCGCCGGACGTCCATGCCTAGAGAACAGACAGCGCCGGGAACCGGCGTGCTCTGGCGTCATCTGGCCGGCTCCGGGTTGGGGGCTCTCGCCGCGCGCCTGCAGGCGGCAGAAATCGACGGAACTTCATTTTGCGCGGTCTCGGCGATCAGCTTTCATCCCGAGCCGCCCCGGCCGGGCCGCCTCTGCCTGGGAGACAGTTTCGCGCTGCCGCCGCCCTTCACCGGCAACGGCATGGCCATGGCGCTGCAAAGCGCGGCGCTGGCCCGCGCGCCCCTGCTGGCCTGGACCCAGGGCGAGCTTCCCTGGACGGAGGCGGTCGGAACCATCAACCGGAGTCTCCGGCACCGCTTTCGCGCCCGGCTGGCGTCTGCGAACGCCCTGCATCCGTTCCTGCTCGAGCCGCGCCGGCAGCGCTGGCTGGCCCTGGGCAGCCGTCTGCGCCTGCTGCCGCTGCGCCCGCTTTATCACCTGACGCACTGATCAACGTCCCCTCAACGCGCGCCCTGATGTTTCTTCACGCCCTGGCCACCGCCGTGCCGCCCACCGTTCTCGCGCAGCCGCAATGCTGGGAGATCGCACGGGCGTCGCCGGCCCTGCAGCGGCTGAGCCGGCGCTCCCGACTCATCCTGCGCTCCATTCTGACCGGCGACAGCGGCGTCGCGACGCGCCATTTTGCCATTCGCGACATTGCCGGCGTGTTCGATCTGCCGGAGGACGGATTGAATGCCGAGTTTCGCCGCGAGGCGCCGCGACTGGCCGGCGAAGCCCTCGGCCGGGCGCTCGCGCAGGCGGAGCTGCGGGCGGAGCAACTCGACGCGCTTCTGGTCTGCACGTGCACGGGCTACCTCTGTCCGGGCGTGACCAGCTACGTCGCCGAGCAGCTCGGCCTGCGGCGCGACGCCATTCTGCACGACCTGGTCGGGCTGGGCTGTGGAGCGGCGATCCCCACGCTGCGGGCGGCCAGCCACCTGCTCGCCGCCCGGCCCGAGGCGGTGGTGGCCTGCGTGGCCGTGGAAGTCTGCTCGGCCGCGTTCTATCTGGATGACGATTTCGGCGTGCTCGTCAGCGCGTGCCTTTTCAGCGACGGGGCCGCCGCCACCATCTGGCGCGGCCGGCCGGGGGCGACGGGGCTGCGCTGCCACGGTTTCCATTCGTTGCACCGGCCGGAGAAACGCGACCTGCTCCGCTTCGAAATCCGCCAGGGCAAATTGCGCAACCTGCTGGACCGCTCCGTCCCCGCCGAGGCGGCGGCGGCGGTAACCGAGCTGTTTGCGGGCGAACGCGCCGCGCCGCCGGCCGCTGTGCTCGTCCATCCCGGTGGCCGCGACGTGCTCGACGCGATCGGCGGCGTTCTGCCGGAATATTCGCTGGCGGCCAGCCGGGCCGTTCTCCGCGCCCATGGCAACATGAGCAGCCCCTCCGTGCTTTTCGTTCTCGAAGAACACCTTCGGTCGCATCCGGCCTTGACGGGTGACCGCTGGCTCGTGAGCTTCGGCGCCGGTTTCAGCGCCCATGCCTGCCGTCTGACGGCCGGCTGACCGCCCGGCCCCACCCGGGCCTGCAGCGGCGCACCGGAAAACCATGCTTGCCACTCCGGAAACCGGTCGTCTTTAGTGGCTGGCTTTTCAATCGCGCCCACCATGAAAAAACGCTCCCCGTCCTCCGCCAGACCCGCGACGCAAGCCGGCCCCGAAATCAAGGGTGCCGATGCCGTCGTCGAGTGCCTTGTCCGTGAAGGCGTGGAGGTGATCTTTGCCTATCCGGGCGGCAGTTCGCTGGAGCTGCACCAGTCGCTGGCCCGGTCCGGCAAGGTCCGCGTGGTCCTGCCGCGCCACGAGCAGGGCGGCGGATTTGCCGCCGAGGGTTACGCGCGCGCCACCGGCCGGGTCGGCGTGTGCATGGCCACCAGCGGCCCCGGCGCCACCAACCTGGTTTCGGCGATCGCCGACGCCTACATGGATTCGATTCCGCTGGTGGCGATCACCGGGCAGGTCTACTCGAAGTACATCGGCAAGATGGCGTTTCAGGAGACCGACATCTACGGCATGACGCTGCCGATCGTAAAGCACAGCTACCTTGTCCTCGACGTCAACGACCTGCCGCGCGTCTTCAAGGAGGCCTTCCATCTCGCGCGAAGCGGGCGGCCCGGCCCCGTGCTGATCGACATTCCCAAGGATGTGCAGCAGGCGAAGTTCACGCCGGTCTACCCGGCCAAGATTGAATTCCGGAATCCCTATGCCACGGCCACCGTCCAGGCCGACGACGCGCAGCTGCGGCAGGTCATCCAGCTGATCGGCGAGGCCAGGCGGCCCATGCTCTACGTGGGCGGCGGCGTCATCTCGGCCGGCGCCCAGCCGGAGTTGCTTGCCTTCGCCGAGCGCACCAACATCCACGTGGCCACGACCCTCATGGGCGTGGGCGCCTTTCCCGAGACCCACCGTCTGTCGCTGAAGTGGTTCGGGATGCACGGCACCGCCTACGGCAATTGGGCCGTGGACCAGAGCGATCTGCTGCTCGTCCTCGGCGCGCGCTTCGACGACCGCATCACCGGCGACGTCCACAAGTTCGCCCCGCACGCAAAGATCGTCCACATCGACATCGACGCCTCCGAGCACAACAAGAACAAGCGGGTCAACCTGACAATCTGCGCCGATGTCAAAGCCGCCATCGGCCGTCTGAACGCGCTGCTCACCGCGTCGAAGTTCGCGAAGCCGGACACG
>JBAZMN010000030.1:0-9348 GCA_041649735.1 Opitutaceae bacterium
TGCATTACCGCGACAATCCACGCATCTCCCCGGTGTTGGTTTTCGCCGACGAAGGGTGGGAGGTCACGACGCGAGCCGCCCACGCGAAGCGCCGAAAACCGGAATATGGCGATCACGGTTACGACAACCAGCTGATCTCGATGGGTGCCACGTTTATTGCCGCGGGCCCGGCGTTTCGCCACGGGGTGGTGCTGCCGCCGTTTGAGAATATCCAGGTCTACAATCTTCTTTGTGCCGTGGCGGGGCTGCACCCTGCTCCCAACGACGGCGACGACCGGCTGGTTCGTTCCGCGCTTCTCCCGCCGCCGCACTGAACAATGCGGCTCCGCCGGGAGGAAATCCGACCGGGCGGTTGGGCCGATGCGACCCGCGATGAATCCGGTGGACTCGGAGCTACCTGAAACAGATATGAATCTTCAGCATCGGTGGGGTATGATCTTGCCTGCCATGCCGCAGCCTTGTGCGAAGGCCGGTCGCACCCTCAGGATTGGGCGCAGCAAGCCTGCGTCCCTACAATTCGTTCGCCGATTTCAGGATAGCTTCTCGTCTCCGTGAATTCGCCGCGGCGGCAGTGCGCCGAGATCTTGTCCGCAGATCCAAGGCGCGGGCATGAAAAAGGCGCGGCGATTGGGCGCCGCGCCGGAGATGCCAAACTGGGCAATACTGCTTCAGCGGACGATGGTCACGGAGGCAGGATCCACGACCGCCGGCTTTTGGCAGGCAGGGCATACGCCAAAAAACTCCACCATGTGGCTCACCTGGTCGTATCCACGTTCCCGCAGCATGCGCTCGACGCCCTCCGTGAGGGCGGCGTCGATACGCTCCACCTTTCCGCACGACCGGCACACGACGTGATAATGGCGCGAGTCATTCAGGTTGATCTCGTAGAGACTGGTGCCGTTGTGGAAGAAGCAACGGCGCACGAGCCCCAGTTCTTCAAACACGGCCAGACAACGGTATACGGTTACCAAATCGCAGGCATCGCTGGTGAGCTCGTTATGAATCTGCTCGATGCTCGCCGGACTGTCGCGATTGATCAACGTTTCCAGGATGGCGATCCGGGGTTGGGTGATGCGCAATCCGGCGGACTTGAGACGAGCGCACGCCAGATCGAGGGGGGCTGGGATTCGGTCGAAGTTCTTCACGCCGCTGAGCGGGTGATTCGACTGGGTGGAAGCAATCATTTGCAGTAAGGATAAAAGCGGCCCCTTTGTGAACGCGAGCAATATGTAGGCAAGGGCCGTTGATGGGCCGCTCTTTGACCACACAAGTAATTTGATTTCAAAATATTATATGACCTGCTGCGCAACCAGAAGACTGACCGCACAGCCGGGCGCCTTGTCGCGATAAATCACTCATGAAGTGAGCACGGATGCTTGCGGGTTGCGGGCGGCGCATGGTTGTGCTACTTCTTCGGTCACAAAACGATGCAAGACCTCGATTTTGCAGAAGTCGTCGACCTTATCTGCAAGGAAGATACGCGCTACGACAAAAGGGCATATTTTTTCGTGCGCCAGGGGCTCGATCACACTGTCAGCAAGCTCAAGAAAGGTGATCCCACCCGCGCCCAGCAATCGCAGCATGTCTGCGGCCGGGAGCTGCTGGAGGGGCTGAAGACGCATGCGCTGGACCAGTTTGGGCCGCTGGCCAAGACCGTCCTTGAGTCGTGGGGTGTGCAACGCTGTTCCGATTTTGGCGACATCGTTTTCAATCTCATCGAGTACAACATTTTCAGCAAAACGGAGAACGACCGGCGCGAGGATTTCGCCGATGTTTATGATTTCGACGAGGCGTTCGTGAAACCATTCCGGCCCGCCGGCAAACGCCGTTCCGGCCCTTCAACCGAGATCGTGGGCTCCATGTAGCGCTGTGCAAGCGAGGGATGGCGCGCTCCGGGCGTGCATTTCCCCTGCTTGGATTTCTGCTTCGTGCCGATCATTTATGCGTACCGCTTCCGTCGATCTTTCCTTGCTGGAGCATTTCTGGCGCGATGCGCCCGAGCGTTTGGTTTTGGCCAATGGGCTTACGGTTTTGCTGAAGCACGACCCGGCTGCTGCCATCGCCTCCGTGCAAGTCTGGGTGAAAACCGGGAGCATTCACGAGGGGACACAGCTCGGCGCCGGGCTTTCGCATTTTCTCGAACACATGTTGTTCAAGGGCACGGCGCGTCGGACGGCCCGCGAGATCTCGACCACCGTCCAGGCGCATGGCGGCTATCTCAACGCCTACACCACTTTTGACCGCACGGTCTACTACATCGACGTACCCGCGGAGCACACCGCCGTGGCCATCGACATTCTCGGCGATACCGTGTTGCACTCCACGCTGCCGGCCGACGAGGTGGCGCGTGAACGCGAGGTCATCCTGCGCGAGATCGACATGGGGCGGGACGATCCTGACCAGCGTTTGGGCGAGACGCTTTTTGCCACCGCCTTCCGCGAACACCCCTACCGGCATCCCATTATCGGCTACCGCGAGGTGTTCTCCGGTGTCACGCGCGAGGATCTACTGGCCTATTATCGGGCGCGCTATGTGCCAAACAACTTGGTGCTGGTCATCGTCGGCGCATTTGATGCCGCGGTCGTGCACGAGGCCATCCGGGAACATTTCGGCTCCCTGCCCCGATCACGTCTGGCGCCCGTCCACCTGCCTGGCGAGGCGCGCCAGCTCGCCCGGCGCGAGCAACACCTGTTTGAGGAGGTGCAGCTCACCCGCGCCGGTCTTGGCTGGCAGATTCCCGGTCTCGCGCATCCGGATGCACCGGCGCTCGACCTGCTCGCCACCATTCTGGGGCATGGCGACAGCTCCATTCTCTGGCAGGCGGTTCGAGAAGAGGCACGCCTCGTGCACACCATCGACGCACAGGCTTGGAATCCGGGCAACGCCGGCCTGTTCTGTGTTTCCTTCACCTGCGACGCGGACAAGCGTGAGGCGGCGACCACCGCCATCCAGCGGGTGCTGGCCCGCTGTGCCGCCCGCGGTTTTGCCGCCGGACTCATCGCGAAGGCCCTTCGCCAGATCGCGGTCGGGGAGATTAATTCGCGCAAGACCATGGCTGGTCAGGCCTCGCGACTGGGCCTCGCCGAGGTCGTGGTGGGTGATTTGAACTACAGCCGCGAGTATTTTGCCCGGCTCCGCGCGCTGACCCCGGCCAATCTACGCCGTGCGCTCAGGAGCTACCTTGTTCCCGAGCGGCTCACGGTTGTTTCGATCAATCCTGCACCGGCAAAGGCCGAGGCACCGATTCGTCCCGGCGGCACCAAGTCTGTCACGGGCGATTTTGAGGAAATCACGATTGCCAACGGCGCCCGCCTCTTGCTCCAGCGCGATGCCCGGCTTCCCAATCTGCACTTCCGGCTGCTTTTTCAGGGCGGACCACTCTACGAGCCCGCCGGCCGCCGCGGTGCCACCGAACTGTTGGCGACGCTGTTGACCAAGGATACACAGCGGCGTACCGCGGCCGAGGTAGCCCGGGTCATCGAGGAGGTGGGCGGCTCGTTCAGCCCGTTTGCCGGCAGCAACAGCTTCGGGCTTGCCCTCGAGGTGCTGCCAACCGATTGCGATCGCGCGCTCGATCTGCTCACCGAAGCCGTGCTGACCCCCGCCTTCCGGTCCGCCACCTTTGAGATCGAACGCAATGCCCAGCTGGCCGAATTGCAGGAGGACGCCGACGATGTTGTCACCTTCGGCCGGAAGCGCCTGCGTCAGCTTTTCTTCGGCGATCATCCATTCGCCATCGATGTCCACGGCGATGAAGCCGGGCTCAAAGCCCTCAGCGCCGCCGATCTCGTCGGGCTGCATCGCCGGCTTGTCAGGTCGGGCAATGCCGTTCTGGCGGTCGCGGGCGACTATCAGCCGCGTCGTCTTGCGCCGAAACTCAAACGGTTTTTGGCGCGCCTGCCGGAGGGAACACTCGCGCCGATCGCCGCTGCTTCCGCCAAATCCGGGAGGTATGGTGATTTTACCGAGATCCAGCCGCGCCAGCAGGCGGTTGTCTTTCAGGCGTTCCCGGGGCCCGGCCTGCTGGAACCGGATTATTATGTGAGCGAGGTGGCCGATGAGCTCTTCAGCGGCATGTCGTCGCGACTGTTCGAACGGGTTCGGGAAGAAAAAGGGCTGGCCTATTTTGTCCGTTCAGGCCGGGTGGTCGGTCTACAGACGGCGATGTTTTATTTTCTGGCCGGCACCAGTCCGGAGCACCAGACCGAAGTCCTCACCGAGATCGAAGCCGAGATCGCGCGGGTGCAGACCGGCGGGGTGGGGGACGATGAATTGCACCGCTGCCAGATCCGCCTCAAGGCGGCACGCCGCATGAGCCTGCAGACCAACTCGGCCCGGGCCATGCAGGCAGGGCTCAACGTCCTTTATGGCCTGCCGGTCAACGACTGGAAGAATTACGACGCCCACATCGACGCGGTCACCGCGGAGGTCCTGCAACATTTTGCCCGGAACCGCTTGCAGCGCACGCTTCGTACCCAGTTGGTGGTGAAGCCCTGACTGCCCGGTCCGCTCCATCGCATCTTCTGACGGATCGACAGATCACACGGACAGATCCGCGGTGAATAAAAACTGCTTGCCTGCGTGAATAGTGCAGTTATGGCAATTCTTGTTTATGAAAATTGCCCCCTATGCCTACACTCTGTGCGCGGCGGCCTTTTTCTGGCTGCCGCTTGTCTCCATCTCCCTGCATGCCGCTGATGAGGAACAGATCCCGGCCTCGGCGTTGAAGAAATACGACACGAACAAGGACGGTACTCTCGACCAGACCGAGAAGGCGGCCTGGCTGGCCGATAAGGAGAAACAACGGGCCGCGCGGGAAGCCCGGCGCGCGGAGGATCTGGCCCGCTATGACGCGGACAAGGACGGCAAACTGGAGAAAGACGAGCGCGCCGTCATGAAGGCCGACGATGAAAAAGCCCGGGCCGAGAAGAAGGCATCCCGAGAAGCCAAACAAGCCGAGAAGGCAGCCGCAATCGAGGCGAAGAAACTCGCCAGATACGATCGGAACCAGGACGGGAAGCTCAACGAGGATGAGATCGCAGTCATGAAGGCGGACGAGGAGAAGCACAAAGCTGCCGCCGAAAAACGGAAAGCCACCATGGAGGCCAAGAAGCAGTCTCAGGAAGCAGGGGAAGGAGAGGGAGGTGCCACCAATCCCTGAGGGCGCAGCGGTCATTGAATCCGGCTTCTGCCCCGGCTCTGGTCGGGGCTTTTTGATGTCCGGAGACGGATCGTATGATCCGAGACGATACAGCGCTTGCCCCGTCAGCCCCGATCTTTCGGCGCCTCAGCCGCCCCGCCGCTCCATTGCAACTTGGTGCGTACAACAGAAAAATGCGAGTAATCCTCGCGCTGGACCAAGGACAGCTTGAACGGCGAGATCGAGATCTCGACGGGAGAGCCCTGGCAGAAGGTGAGGTTGCGCTGGCCGTCCATGGCCACGAGCAGGCGCGACTGCTCCATGCGGTTGTAGACGCGCAGTTTCACGTCTTGCCGGAAGATGATTGAACGGTTGCTGAGCGTATGCGGACAGACTGGGGTCATCGCGATGACCTCCGCTGCCGGATGAATGAGCGGGCCGCCGGCGGAGAGATTGTACGCCGTGGAACCGGTGGGGGTGCTAAAGATGAGCCCGTCGCAGTAATAATCGGTCACCAGTTCCTGCTCCGCAAACACCTCGAGACGTACGAGCCGCGAGTTGACTTCATCCTTGATGAGCACGTCGTTGAGCGCCAGATCGTGCTGGCCGGGGCCGGTTGAGCAGTCGAGCAGGGAGCGCAGGGCGATGCGGTAGCAGCCGGTCAGCAGTCCGGCAAAAAGTGCCCGCGCCTCCTCGGCGGAAAACGTCGTGAGAAAGCCAAGACTGCCGCGATTGACACCGATGACCGGCACTTGGGCATGTGCGGCCGCCCGGACCACACCGAGCAAGGTGCCGTCGCCACCAATAACGCAGCAGGCATCAAATCCTTGCAGCAGGTTTTCCGGCAGCGGAAAGTGCGCCGTGTGCGTGAACTCCACGCCGGCCTTGCGCGCCGTCGCCATGAGCACTTGGGCAAGGTCGGCGGCGCCGGCTTTCTGCTCGTTGACGACAAAGGCAAGGCGGCGGATGGGTTGCATTATGGGCTGACCGTTAATTGGCGTGAATCCATGCCGATGCCAAACCCGATTATTGCACGGCCCGGCCGGGATCGATGGGCGGAAGTCGGCGGAGGCCCAGCAAGAATTCCCGGTTGCCATCCGCGCCGGTGATGGGGGAGTCCATCGAGCCAAGCAGCGCTGCTTCGGGGAGTTCAATGGTGGCAAAAGCCGTCACCTCGGCCAAGGCGGCAGTCTGGACGGCGGGATCGCGGATGACGCCGCGCCCCTTGTCCGCCGCGCCCTTTCCGGCTTCAAATTGCGGCTTAACCAGCGCGATGAGCACACCGCCGGGCCGCAGAACCGGCCAGACCGGAGGCAGCACTGTTTTCAGCGAGATGAAGGAAAGGTCCATGAGCACGGCATCATAGGCCGTACGCGGCAACTGGTCCGGCTGGAGATGGCGGGCGTTGATTTTTTCGAGGTTGGTCACGCGCGGATCGGAACGCAGCCGGGCATGCAGTTGCCCGCGGCCGACATCAAGGCAAGTTACATCGGCGGCGCCTGCCTGCAGTGCACAGTCCGTGAAGCCGCCGGTGGAGGCCCCTACGTCGAGCACATGCGCGCCGCGCAGGTCGACTGCAAATTGGGTGAGAAACGCGGCCAGTTTCTCACCGCCACGGCTGACGAAGCGCGGCGGCTGTTCCAGCATCAGTATCGTGTCTGCCGGATATTCGTGTCCGGCTTTGTCCAGCCGCTCGGTGCCGTGCAGGACGCGGCCGGCCATGATCAGCGCCTTGGCCTGGGTGCGCGACTCGGCCAGCCCGCGTTGCACGAGCAGTTCATCAAGACGTAGGCGGAAGCGGGACATGAGAATGCGAGACAAACGCCAGAGGAAGACGGCGGGTTAATTGTCTGCGGTCTTGTTAGCGGCTACAGACAAGCATTTCGCCGCCGGAAAGGCACGCTACTTTCTCTCCGTCCACTCGGCCGTAAAGCGATACCGACCGGAGGCAAGGCGGCAGATCACCTCGTCCTTGGTGTGCGTAATCTTGGTCACACCTGGTGCTCGCTCAAGTGGCTTGCCGGCCTCGGTGACCCGCGCCTTGGGCGGTACTGGCAGTCGGGCCGTGGCCGTGGTGTTGGCAGGAACGACAATTTCCCAGTCGAAACGGCGGGCTCCGGACCGCCAGGCGCTGGAAATCTCGCCGTGTGGCGAGATGAGCCGGGCCCGGGCTGAGGCGAGGTTTCCGCCGGGGTGCGGCTGCAGCCGGATGTGCTTGTAGCCGGGCTGTTCCGGATCGATCTCGATTCCGGCCACGACCGCATAAAGCCATGCACCGATGGCTCCGCCGGCATAATGGTTGAAAGAATTCATGCCGGGATCCTGGAAACCTCGGTCCGGCGTCCAGCCATCCCAACGCTCCCAAAGCGTGGTGGCGCCCTGGGTGACGGCGTAGAGCCATGAGGGCCACTGTTTCTGATGGAGGAGCTTGTAGGCGGTGTCGAGATGGCCGGTAGTTGAGAGTACGTGAAGCAGGTAGGGCGAACCGACAAATCCGGTCGTCAGTTTCCATCCGCGCGCCTCAATATCCTTGACAAGGTCGGCGACGACGCGGGCGCGTTGCTTGGGGGGAAGCAAGTCGAAATGCAGCGCCAGGACGCATGCCGTCTGGGTGCCGCTGGCGATATTGCCTTCGCGAGTGACAAACTTGCGCTGGAAAGCCGTCCGCACGGAGTCGGCGAGCGAAGCATACTTTTTGGCCTCGGCTTTTTTGCCGAGCACATCGGCCATGGCGGCCACAAGACGGGCGCTGCAGGCGAAAAAGGCCGTGCCGATCAATTCCTTTGGTGTGCCCCCATCCAGCTTGTTGCTGCCATCAAGAGCGAGCCAGTCACCATGGCCTTCGTCACCAGAAATAGTCTTGCGTCGGATGAGATCCGCATGGGCCGTCCGCAATGCATCGACGAAACGGGTGCAGGTTGCATAGTGCCGCTCAAGCAGACGGCGGTCGGCGTAGCATTGATAGATCGTCCAAGGACAAATCGTCACGGCGTCGGCCCAGCCCGGGCCCCCATCCGGCGAGATGTCGTCGGTGGCCGGCACCACGGCCGGGATGGTGCCGCGTTCGGTCTGAGCGTCAGCCAGATCCTGCATCCATTTTCTGAAAAAACCAGCGATCTCCATGTTGAAGGCAGCGGTACGGACGAACATCTGGGCGTCGCCCGTCCAGCCAAGGCGCTCGTCGCGTTGCGGGCAGTCGGTGGGCACGTCGAGGAAATTGCCGCGCTGGCTCCAGAGAATGTTTTTCTGGAGCTGGTTGATGAGCGGATCGGAACAGGAGAATTCTCCGGTGGAGGGCAAATCGGAATGGAGTGCCACCCCGATCACCTCCTCGATTTCGAGCTCCGGGACATGGGTTTCGATCTCAATGTAGCGAAAGCCATGGATGGTGAAACGCGGCTCGAAAACCTCGCCGTCAGTGTCGCCGCGCAAGGTGTAATGGTCGGTGGCGCGCGCCGTGCGGAGGTTGGCAAAGTCCAGCCGACCTTGCTTGTCGAGCACTTCCGCATGACGCAGGGTAATCGTGGCGCCAGCGGGGCCTTTGACACGCAGACGCACGCGACCAGCCAGATTTTGGCCAAGGTCGTAACAACGGAGGCGGCGTTGCCGGGATAGAGGCGGTTCGCTGATCAGCCGAGCCTTGAATTCATGCCGGACCCGGATAGGCGGACTGCGCATGGCCTCGAGAAGGATTCCATTGCCATTACAGACGCGGGCCGCCTGCCAGCCTCGGTCATCGAAACCCGGCTTGTCCCAGCCGGGAAACTCGAGGCGGGCATCATAGCTTTCTCCCATGAGGAGATCGCTTCCGAGCAGAGGTCCATAGACAAATTTCCATGTAGAATCGGTGCCGATGACGTCGGTGCGGCCGTCGAGATAGTCGATGACGAGTTGCGCGAGGAATTTTGGACGATCGCCATACATCTGCCGGCCGCGCCAGGCGACATGCCCGCAATACCAGCCGTCCCCGAGGAGAGCGCCAAGCGTGTTGTCGCCCACCACCAGCGAGGAAGTGACATCGAAGACCTGGTAGTGCACGCGCTTGCGATAGTCGGTCCAGCCAGGCGCCAGCTGAAAATCGCCGATGCGCTGGCCGTTGAGGCGCGCTTCATAGAGGCCTAGGGCTGTCGCGTAGAGCCGGGCCCGGGTCACACGGGCGCCGACGAAAAAGGTTTTGCGCAAATAGGGCGCGGGAACGGTGGTCCAGC
>JBAZMN010000031.1:0-8981 GCA_041649735.1 Opitutaceae bacterium
TGAACCCGGACCCGCCAGACCATTCCGGTCACCCGGCAAGGTTTGTAACGCAATACGTTACAAACTTCCGCCTCCCCGACCCGGCGGTCGCGTGGGCGGTGGAATTCAGGCGACGGCGGCGCCTCAGGCCGCCTGCGACTGGGTAAACTGCCGGCTTGGCACGCGCACGACTTGCATGCCCGCGGCACGGGCGCCGGCGAGGCCGGGCTCGGCGTCCTCGAACACCAGACAGCGCCCCGGCGGCACGCCCATGCGCCGGGCCGCCAGCAGGAACATGTCCGGCGCCGGCTTGCCGCGGCCCGGAGGCACGTCGGCCGGAGTCACCACAATGCGAAACAGCTGGTCCAGACCGGTGAGTCGCAGCGAATGCTGAGCCACATGGGGCATGCCGCCGGTGACGATCGCCACCGGATGCGCCTGCGCCACGCGGCGGGCGAACTCCACCACCGGCGCAATGTGTTTCACCTCCTGCAGCCGTTCGAGATAAACCTGCTCCTTCAGGTGCTCGACCTGCGCGGCGTCGAGCTTCACGCCATAATGCTCGCCGATCTTCTGCGCCACCAGCAGCGTGGGCACGCCGCCCAGCGAATAGAAAAACTCCTGGTCGAGTTCCCGGTCGAGTCCGCAGCGCTTGAGCGCCTCGCGCCACGCCCCGTAGTGCAGCGGCATCGTGTCGATGAGCGTGCCATCAAGATCGAACAGGTAACCGGCAAAATTGTCCTGAGGAATGTCCAGCTTCATGAAGCCGCGCACGAGAGCAGACCCCGCCCGGCCTGGCAACTGAAACCTGCATCCTCCGGCCGACGGCCGGCGTTGCGCATCCCCCATCGCCCACCGGGGCACCGCTTCATCCAAACTGCGATTTGCGCCAGCGCAGCGCCACGGTCACCAGCCCGATCAGCGCCGGCACCTCCACGAGCGGCCCGACCACCGCCGCGAACGCCGCGCCGGAGTGAATGCCGAACACGCCCACCGCCACCGCGATCGCCAGTTCGAAATTGTTGCCCGACGCGGTGAATGCCAGCGTGGCCGTGCGCGCATAGTCGGCCCCGGCGCGCACGCTCATCCAGAAGGTCACGGCAAACATCACGGCGAAGTACACCAGCAGCGGCACCGCGATGCGCAGCACGTCGAGCGGGATGCGGAGCACCGTGTCGCCCTTGAGGCTGAACATCACGAAGATCGTGAACAGCAGCGCGGTGAGCGTGAGCGGACTGATCAGCGGCAGGAATTTGCCGTCGTACCAGGCGACGCCCGCCGGGCCCCGCCGCAGGGCCAGGCGCCCCAGCCAGCCGGCCAAAAACGGGATGCCCAGGTAGATAAACACGCTCTTCGCCACCGCGGCGATGGTGATGCTGGAAAGGTCGAGTACTCCCAATTCCACCCCGAGGAGCGGCGGCAGCACCTTGAGGAAGAACCACGCCAGCGGCGCGTAGCAGAAGACCTGGAACAACGCGTTGAATGCGACCAGCCCCGCGCAATACTCGCGGCTGCCCTGCGCGAGGTCGTTCCAGACGATCACCATCGCAATGCAGCGCGCGAGACCGATGAGGACGAGGCCCGCGAAATAATCGGGATGACCACGCAGAAAAACCACCGCGAGCGCGAACATCAGCACCGGCCCGACCAGCCAGTTTTGCACCAGGGAGAGGCCGAGCACCCGCCGGTCGCGAAACACGTCGCCCAGCTCCTCGTAATGCACCTTCGCGAGCGGCGGATACATCATCAGGATGAGGCCGATCGCGATCGGCACCGACGTGGTGCCCACGCTCCACGCCGTCAGCGCCAGGCCGATCTGCGGCACATAGCGGCCCGCCAGCAAGCCCGCCGCCATCGCAAGGAAAATCCAGAGCGTGAGATAACGGTCGAGAAACGAGAGCCGACCCAGCAGCGGATGCTTTTCCGTGTTCATCACGACGCTCCTTTCTCGTCCGGCAGTTTCGCTCCCTCGCCCCCGATCGCGTTGAGGTCGGTGACCCGGAAGTTGGCCAGCTTGTCGTCCGGAAACGCACAAAACAGCTCCACCCGGCGCGCGATCTGCGAGGCCACGTCGACAAAGGCCCGGTATTGCTCCTCCGCCGTCCCGTCCACTGCCGCCGGGTCGGGCGAGCCCCAGTGCCCGACCACCGGCTGGCCCGGCCACAACGGACACGACTCGCGCGCGCGGTCGCACACCGTGATCACAAAATCGAACTTAACCTCCTTGAACTCATCCCACGACTTGGAACGGGCGCCGCCGGCATCGAGGCCGTAGCGTTCGCGCAACACCCGCACGGCGAGCGGATGCACCCGGCCGGCCGGATGCGAGCCGGCGCTGTACGTCTCGAACCGCCCGCGGCCTTTGGCCCGCAGCAGGTACTCGCCGAGGATCGAGCGCGCGGAATTTCCCGTGCAAAGGATCAATACTTTGAAGGGAGGACGGATATTCATGGAAATGGTTATGACGAAACCTTGGTCCGCCGTCCGGTGGTGGGCCGGGCACAGGCGCAGGCTTCGGCCCCCGGCAGCACCGGCGCCAGCCGGTCGCGCCGGGCCCGGTCGCGCCGAAAGACCGGATCCTCGCGCACGCAATCCTGCAGGCAGGCGAGGTTGGTTTGGAGCTCCCGCGGGGCCTTCAGCGGGAGTTGGTACACCATCCAGTTGCCCTCGCGCCGGGCCTCGACCAGGCCGCGGCTCTTCAGGTAGCCGAGGTGCTTGGAGATCTTCACCTGGGGTTCCCGTAGCACCGTCTGGAAATGGCACACGCACAGCGGCCCGCGCTGCAGCACGTTGAGGATGCGCAGCCGGGTCACAGCACACAGACACGCGTAGATTTCCACCAACTCCATCGCGCAAGAATATTCCGATGAGGGAATATAATTCAAGCGCCAAAACATCCGGTCACACCAAGGTCACCCGCCGAGCCGGGCGTTTCCGCCGGTGCAGTCATTCGCAGCCCAGCAACCGGCCGGCCTCCTCCACGGAAGGCACACGGCCCGCCAGCCGGACCTTGCCATCCACGACGAGCGCGGGCGTGGTCATGACGCCGAGACGCAGAATTTCCTGCGGATCAGTGATCTTCTGCAGCTCGTAGGGGACGCCGAGCGCTTTGGCGGCGGTTTCGGCCACCGTGGCGAGTTTCTGGCATCGGGTGCATCCCCGGCCAAGGATCTGGATTTTTTTCATCGGGAAGGTGGAAAAGGTCTCTGGTGAGCTACCCCCGGAGGCTAAAGGATTGCATTGAACAGAAAACCGACGACCACGATGCCCAAGGCCACCACGCCAAAGAAAGCGAGGAGAAGCGGCCGCTTGAGCACCTTGCGCAGGATGATCGCCTCCGGCAGCGAGAGGCCGATGACCGACATCATGAACGCCAGTACCGTGCCGAGCGCCGCTCCTTTGCCGAGCAGCGCCTGCACAACCGGGATGATCCCGGCGGCATTGGAATACATCGGCACGCCGAGCAGGACCGCCAGCGGCACCGACCACCACACGTCCCTGCCCATGAACGACGCCATGAACCCTTCCGGCACGTAACCGTGGATGCCGGCGCCGACCGCGATGCCCAGCACGACGTAGAGCCAAACCCGACCCACGATGTCGCGTACCGCCTCGCGCCCAGCCGCCACGCGGGCGGGGAAATCGATCCGTTCATCCACCAGGCCATTTGACCCCGTCTTTGTCGCATAGACCCAATCTTCCACATGCCGCTCCAGCCTGAGCCGGCCGATGATCCAGCCGGCCACGACGGCGATGAGCAGCCCGGTGCCGAGATAGATCGCCGCCACTTTCCAGCCAAAGAGACCGAAAAGCAGCACCAGCGCGATCTCGTTGACCATCGGCGCGGAGATCAGGAACGAAAACGTCACGCCCAGCGGCACACCGGCGGTCACAAATCCGATGAACAGCGGCACCGCCGAGCAGGAGCAAAATGGGGTGACGACGCCCAGCAGGGCCGCCAGCACGTTGCCCACGGACTCGCGCCGGCCCGCCAGAATCGCCCGCGTGCGCGCTGGCGTAAAATATGACCGCACGATGCCGACGCCAAAGACGACGAGTACGAGCAACATCAGCACCTTGGGCGTCTCATAGACGAAAAACTCCACGGCGGAGCCGAGGGGTGATGCCCGGGGCAGCCGCAACAGCGCGTACGTCGTCCAGCCGGCCACCGCGGCCAGTTGGCGGTACACCAGCCACCAAGCGACGAGGCCGGCCAGACCGGCGGCCGCGCGGCCAAGGTCAGGAAGTTTTTGGCGTGGGTTCATGGTCCGTTGTTTCGCGAAGTAGCGTAATTATTGGCCAAACAAAACTCCTCACCCGCCGCAGCAGCGGCGCACCTCCACCGCCTCACCCTTCCGCGCGGCGTCCAAGCACGCCGTGAACGACGCGACGCATGGCAATGCCAGCCGGTAGTAGACCTGCAGACCCCGCTTCTCGTCGTCGAGGACGCCGGCGGCCTTGAGCACCGAGAGATGCCGCGATACCGTCGACCAGCCGGAGCCGACCGCCTCGACCAGCTCGCATACGCAACGCTCGCCGCCCGTCAGTGCCTCGACGATCTGCAGACGCGCCGGGTGCCCGAGGGCCTTGAAGACGGCGGCCCGCTGCTTGCGGAGCTGGAAACTGGCGGCGCTCATGGTAAACCGATCTATTTCGCCATATGGCGTAATAGTCAAGCTTCGTTTAATCCCGCTCCTGGCGGTTCTCTGATGGCGGCAAAGGGCTACTCGCAGCACAGCAGCCGGCGCCGTTCCCAGCCGATGACCTTGCCGAGCGCATCGAACTCGAAGCGGCAGCAATCCTGCAGCTTCCCTTTCAACATGGCCCGGCCGCGCCGCACCCGCGACTTCACCGCTGTGAGCGAAAGATTCATCCGCAACGCGATCTTCGCCAGCGGGAGTCCTTCCAGCTCCGCCAGCCGCACCGGCTCGCGATAGGCCGCGGGCAGTTCCTCCAGAAACCGGCGGGTCGACTGCATCACGGCCTCGCGCAGGGCCGCCACCTCGTCCCGCCTCTCGGCGGCGAGGGCCGGCGGCAGCTCTTCCATCGGCCGCTGCCGGCGGTAATGGTCGATCACGGTCGTGCGGGCCACGCGATAAAGCCAGGCGTCCAGCCGTGCCCCGTCGCGCAGCTTTTCGCGGGAACGGTAGACCTTGAGCAGCGTTTCCTGCGTCAGGTCGTCGGCGGTGGCGTCGTCCCGCACGCGCCGGCGGATGAAGCCGCGGAGGCGCGGTGCCATTTCCAGCACGCCGCGGTCGAAGGTATGCGCGGTCATGGCTTGACCGCCCGCGTCATGCATACCGCGCTGGCCGCCGCGTCGTTCGCGGCGGCGGCGGAAATGGCGATGAGGGCGGCTTCCGGTTTCACCATCGTCACGATTTATAGGCGGTGAGGTTGGCCGACACCACAAAATCCGCGACGGTCGGATCGTCGGTCCATTGCGCGACCAGCCGGCGCGAGGACTCCTTGGGCTGGATGTCGACCCGGGCAAAGCCGGTTTCCTTGAGCATGGCCTGAAGATCGGAGACCAGCGCCGCGCCGGCCACGCAGGCCCCGATCGCCTCCAGCTTCCCTTTCAGCTCGGGCGGCAGGGGCTTGATGGCCACGATGTCGGCGATGGCGAGCCGGCCGCCGGGCTTGAGCACGCGGAACGCCTCGCGGAAGACCTGCGCCTTTTCCGGGGACAGGTTGATCACGCAATTGGAGATGATCAGGTCGACGGTGGCGTCGGCCACGGGCAGGTATTCGATCTCGCCAAGCCGGAACTCGACATTGGCCAAGCCGGCCTTGGCGGCGTTGCGGCGGGCCTTGGCGATCATCGGCGGCGTCATGTCGACACCGATGACGCGGCCCGTGCCTTTGAGCTGGCGCGCGGCGAGCAGGCAGTCGAAACCCGCGCCGCTGCCGAGATCGAGCACGGTCTCGCCGGGCTTGATCGAGGCCAGGGCGAGCGGATTGCCGCAGCCGAGGCCGAGATCGGCCCCGGCGGGCACCGCCGCCGTGTCGGCGGCGGTGTAGCCGAGCTGCTCGGCATAGTTCCTGTCGCTGCAGCCGCAGCCGCTCCCACCGGCCGCCTTGGCGGTTTCATCCGCGGCACAGCAGGCGGTCGCGTCGTTTTGCGGTGCACCGCCGCAACAGCCGGCCGGCGTGTCGGCGTCGTCCTGCTCCGCGATGGCGCCGTAGCGCTCGCGGACGTAATCTCGGATCCGGTTGGCCTCAAGGTTCTTCATGGTGGGATGGGTTCACTCCATAAAGACGCAGCTCCGGAGCAAAGGACGCAGAAAAACGCCACCGCGGAGCGAAAGTTGGCCGTCTCTCCCTGCCGGCGATTCGCTGATCCGATCGGATCAGCGACGCTGGCCGCGGTGCAGGCGGCCGGCAGGCTTGGCCGCGTCTTCGGCCGCCAGCGTCCGCCCCTCGAACAGGGCCGAGTAAACGTACGGAAAATCCTCGATCTTCTTCCACTCGATGGCCCGGCCGATGAACCGCTCGATGCTGCGCGCATCGCGCACGCTTTCCTCGGTCACCAGCGTGAAAGCGTCGCCGGTGTGATGGGCCCGGCCGGTGCGGCCGATGCGGTGCACATAATCCTCGGGATTCTCGGGCACGTCGTAGTTGACGACATGCGTCACGCCCGCGATGTCGAGGCCGCGGGCGGCGAGGTCGGTGGCGACCAGCACCTCGTAACGGCCGGCCTTGAAGCCCGCGAGCGCCTCCTGCCGTTCGCTCTGATTGCGATCCGCGTGCATCACCGCGACGGAATGCTTGTGCGTCTTCAACCAGGCGGCCACGCGATCGGCGCCCATCTTGGTGCGGCAGAACACGAGCACGCTCTCAAACTTGGTGCGGGCGAGCAGGGTGCTGAGCAGATCGAACTTCTGCGATCCGACGACCGGATAGAACGCGTGCGAAACGGTCTCGGCTGGCGCGCGCTGCCGGCCGACGGCGACGGTGACGGGGTCACGGAGCACCCAGGCGGCCAATGACTCGATCTCGGGCGGCAGCGTGGCGGTGAAAAGCAGCGTCTGGCGTTCGCGCGGGCATTGCTGCACGATCCGCTTCACGTCCGGCAGGAAGCCCATGTCGAGCATGCGGTCGACCTCGTCGAGCACGAGCATGTTGACGCCGCGCAGCGTCAGGGTGCGCTGCTCCAGGTGATCGAGCAACCGGCCGGGGGTGGCCACGACGACGTCGACGCCGCGCTGGAGATCCTCGCGCTGCCGGCCGTAGCCCACGCCGCCGTAGATCACGGTCACGCGCAGATTGGTGAACTTGCCAAAGTCGCGGAAAGCCTGCTCGACCTGCAACGCCAGTTCGCGCGTGGGTTCGAGGATCAGGCAGCGCAGGGGGCCGTGGCGGTCGAGCCGCTGCAGGATGGGCAGGGCAAAGGCGGCGGTCTTGCCGGTGCCGGTCTGGGCCGAGCCGATGACATCACGGCTGGCGAGCACCAACGGGATCGCCTGCTGCTGGATGGGTGTCGGTTCGGTGTAGTCCATCTTCTGCACGGCGTGGGCGAGCGCGTCGGTCAGGCCGAGCTGCGTGAAGACGGTGTCCATCGCGGGCACAACCGGGGGGGGCGGCACGTCCGCCGGATACGACGGCCCCATTTCCGGCTGGACCGGCGCAGGCCGGGCGGGACGCGCTCCGGATCTCGGCGCAGGCTTTGCCTCGGCCCGCGGCGCGGGTTTCGGCGTATAACCGGTCTGCTGGCGTTGGCCGCGACCGCGGTTGCGGCCGGGTCTCCCGGCCGGATGCGGTTTGGCCGAAACCGGCTGGTCGTGGCCGGAAGGACGGTGAGAGGGCTTGGGCGTCGATTTTGCCGGGGGACCGGCGGGCTTGGCCGTCAGGGTCTTCCGGATCGACGCGATGAGTTTGCGCAACATGTCGGATGAAAGTCCGACAGCTTCCCGGTTTCCCCGGGCTTGGCAACCCTGGAAACCAGACCGCACCACCCGGCCATGCCGGCAACCACATTGGAACCTCCGCGGCCAGCATTACTTGCGGGTGAATACCGCCTGTTTCCGGCCCGGAAAAAGCGTGCGGCAGATTTCGCAGACCGTGCCGTCGCAGCCCCGCGCGGTGCAGTGTTCGCGGCCGTAGTAAATGATGCGCAGGTGCAGCAGGTTCCAGTGCTCGCGCGGGAACAGGTGCTTCAGGTCGCGCTCGGTCTGCTCCACACTGCGGCCGTCGGTCAGCTTCCAACGCTGCGCAAGCCGGTGGATGTGCGTGTCCACCGGGAATGCCGGCTCACCGAACGCCTGCGCCATGACGACCGAGGCGGTCTTGTGGCCCACGCCCGGCAGGGCTTCCAGCTCCGCATAAGTGTGCGGCACCTGCCCGCCATGCCGCTCGACGAGCAGGCGTGACAATCCGGCGATGGCCCTCGCCTTTTGCGGGGCCAGGCCGCAGGAGCGGATGATGGTCTCGATCCGGACCACCGGCATCCGGCTCATCGCCCCGGGTGTGCCGGCCTCGGCCCACAAGCGCGGCGTGACTTCGTTCACGCGCCGGTCGGTGCACTGGGCCGAGAGCAACACCGCCACCAGCAGTGTGTAGGCGTCCTGGTGCCGCAGCGGCACGGCCGGCGCGGGATACAGCTCCGCCAGCCGGCGATCGATGTAGGCGGCGCGGGCGGCCTTGGTGGAAAAGGAACGGACAGGAGCCACGATCTGCAGATTGTGGGATGTTCCGGCCAAATGTCCAAATCCTCACGAATTTGGCTACGGGACCCGATCGACCAAGGCCTGTGATCCAGCGTCGTCAAAATGGCGCCGCCATTCCCTCGCCAGGAGCGAAGAAGGAAAATCCCGTGTCTTGCGGCCAAATCACAGTTGCGCACCTTCCA
Organism: Opitutaceae bacterium; assembly: GCA_041649735.1. Lineage (GTDB taxonomy): Bacteria > Verrucomicrobiota > Verrucomicrobiia > Opitutales > Opitutaceae > Fen-1467. Next base: position 8,825 of record JBAZMN010000031.1, read on the forward strand.
GCCCCGCCTACCGTCCGGAGATATGTCCCTGCACCGCGATCCGTTCGCCCCAGCCGACACTTTCCCCCGCCGCCACCTCGGTTCCAACGACGCCGACCTCACGGCCATGCTCGGTCTGCTCGGGCAGCCGACGCTCGACGCCCTGACTGACGCCGTT